>JAPKZP010000374.1 GCA_026393735.1 Acidobacteriota bacterium | reverse complement strand
GTTCCAGCTGACGGCCTTCCTGGCGCTCTCGATTGCGCTCGTCATCGGGACCACGACCTACCTGCAGTTCCGCGTCGTCGAAGGCACGCTCGACACTGAGCTCGTCGATGCCGCACGTTTAACCGCGTTGGCCGTGGCCGACGACCTTGAATTGCGCCGGGGTCCATTCGACCCCGAGGAGATTCGCCGGCACCTGCAGGAGTTCATCGACACCGCACCCGAGCTGGGTTCGATCTCTGTCGTCACCCTCGACCACGGTCAACCGGTGCTCTTCGCCAGCACGTCATCTGCGGGACGCACGGACGCCCTGGACGTGGGCCGCCGCGCGATCGCGCGCAGGGACATCGTGTGGGGCAACCCCACAGGACCCGTGCGAGTCCTGGCGGTCCCACTAACCCGGGACCAGCGAACCTTCGGCGCCGTCGCCGTCACGGTCTCGTTCGACGCGCTGTACCGGCTCCGCGACCGGGGCCGTGTCATCGCGGCGTGGTCGACGGTGCTGTCCGTGCTCGCCCTGTTCGTGCTCGTGGAGTTCCTCGTGCGATGGTTCATCCACCGGCCCATCGATGCCATCCGTGCGACGATGCGACATGTGACCGGGGGCACGCTGTCGGCGCGCACCCCTGTTCTCCGAGATGACGAGATCGGCGCCGTCGCCAGCGGGCTCAACCACATGCTCGCGGAGATGGAGGAGTTGCACGGCGGACTCCAGCAACGGGTGGGTCAGGCCACGCAAGAGATACGCGCCCGCAACCGCGAATTGCTGGAGCTGTACCGCCAGATGTCGCAGTTGCGGGAAGAGCTCGGCCGGGCGCAGCAACTCGCCGCCGTCGGCGAGACTGCGTCGGCCGTCGCTCACCAGATCGGCACGCCGCTGAACCTGGTCTCTGGGCACATCCAGCTGCTGATGGAAGGACTCGACCCGGCATCGCCGGTGGCGCGGCGCCTCCAGGTTGCCGAAGAGCAACTCCACAAGGTGACGGCCATCGTGCAGGACCTGCTGGCCCGGTCGCGCCGGCCGCTCCAGCGGGAGCCGGTCGACCTGGACCTGCTGCTTCGCCGGTTGTGCGCGCTGGTCAAGCCTGTGCACGACACCGCAGGCGTCCGGTTGACGTACGAGGGCGCTCCGGTCCCGGCGGTGGACGCCGACGCGGCCCAACTAGAGCTCGCCCTGCTCAATCTCGTGAGCAACGCCATCGATGCCATGCCGGCGGGCGGCGAGTTGGTCATCCGGCTGGCCGCGGCGGACAGCCACGCCACGATCTCCGTGTCAGACACGGGCACCGGCATGCCCCCCGACCTCGTCGAGCGGGCGTTCGAGCCATGGGTGACCACCAAGCCGGTGGGGCGCGGAACCGGCCTGGGTCTCAGCATCACGCGCAGCGTCATTGTTGACCACGGAGGGTCGGTCGCCGTGCGAAGTGCCGTGGGCCGTGGCACCACGGTGACGGTCACGCTTCCTCTGGCCTCGGCCGCGACGCCGCCAAAGACGAACCATGCCTGACATCCTGATCGTCGACGACGACCGCGACACCTGCCAGTTCATGGCCGAACTGCTGGCGTTGCCCGGCCGACACATCGTGTTTGAGTCCAATCCGGCCGACGCCATTCTCCGCGCCGGCAAGGAGGCCTTTGATGCCGTCGTCTCGGACATCAACCTGAACTCCCCCCAGTCGGGGCTCGACGTCCTTCGCGCGGCGCGACACCGAAACCCGCGCTGCCAGGTGGTGCTCATCAGCGGGTTCGGCACGCTGGAGACGGCGGTCGAAGCCGTCAGAGCCGGGGCGTTCGACTACATCAGCAAGCCTTTCAACATTACGCAGGTGAAATCGGTCGTCGATCGGGCACTCGCGCAGGCGCAGGCGCCCGAGCGCGACGAGCCGAGGCTCGAACAGGCCGTGCCGAGCGGACTCATTGGCCGCACGGCGCCGATGCTCGAGGTGTACAAGCAGATCGCCATGGCATCGGACGCAGCGGCGCCCGTGTTGATCGTCGGGGAAAGCGGGACGGGAAAGGAGCTGGTCGCCAAGGCCATCCACGCCCACGGACGGCGGGCGGCAAAGCCCTTCGTCGCGGTCAACTGCGGGGCCATCGCGGAGACGCTACTCGAGTCGGAGCTCTTCGGCCACACACGGGGCTCGTTCACCGGCGCGGTCGCCGACACCAAGGGCCTGTTCGAGCAGGCGCAGGGCGGCACCGTGCTTCTCGACGAGATCGGCGAGACGTCTCCCGCGTTGCAGGTGAAGCTGTTACGGACGCTGGAAGAGAGCGAGGTCAGGCCCGTCGGCGCGAGCCGGACCGTCAGGATCGACGTGAGAGTCGTGGCTGCCACCAACGTCG
>JAPKZP010000504.1 GCA_026393735.1 Acidobacteriota bacterium | reverse complement strand
GGTCGGCAGCCCGATCATGAAGTACAGCTTCAGGTTCTCGTAGCCGCTGGCAAAGATCAGGTCCGCCCGGTCGAGGATTTCGTCGTTCGTGATGGTCTTGTTGATGACCCGGCGCAGGCGATCGGACCCGGTCTCCGGCGCAATCGTGATCGACCGCTCGCCGCCCGCGCGGAGCCTCCGCAGGATCGGCGCCGTGAGATCGTCCAGGCGGAGCGACGCAGGGCTGATCGCGTACCCCATCTCGCCGAACCCCTCGAGCAGTCGTTCGATGTCGGGATGGTCGCAGAGCGCAATCGACACGAGACCGATGCGGTCGGCGTGCGGCCGTGCCGCACGGGCAATCTCGAGAATCCGGTCCGCCGGGAACGGCCGCACCGGGAGGTAGTTGTACCCGGCCCAGCAGAAGCGGCACAGGTTCGCGCACCCCCGCACGACCTCCACGAGCAGCCGTGATCCGAACTCGGTGTCCGGCGTGAAGATACTGGTCGCCGGCGGGTCCGACGCCTCGGTGGTCGGCAGCGCGGCCTTGCGCACGGGGACCGGCGCACCGCTCCCCGGCCGCGGCTCGAACGCCTCGATGGTGTTGTCGGCCGCGTACCGCACGTCGTACAGGGACGGCACATAGAAGCCGCGGTCGCCGGCCAGCGCGACCAGGAGCTCATCGCGGCTTCCCGCCTCCCGGATGTGGCGCACGAGCGCCGGCACGAGGACTTCGCCTTCACCCGCCGCGACGACGTCGGCAAAGGGCGCCAGAGGCTCAGGGTTGACGAAGGTGACGGCCCCGCCGATCACGACCAGGGGGTGCCGCGGCCCGCGCTCGGCGGCGAAGACGGGCAGGCCGGCGAGCCGAAGGAGCGACAGGAAGTTGGGGTAGTCCCATTCAAAGGACACCGAGAACGCGAAGACGTCGAAGTCGCCCACCGCGGCGTCGGACTCGATGGTGCGCAGCGACGCCGGCCTGGCAAGCGCCGCCGCCAGTTCCTGCTTCGGCGGCAGGAACACGCGCTCGCACACGACGTCGTCGATGTCGTTGAAGAGGCGGTACGTCGTCTGGAGCCCCAGGTTGGACATCCCGACGTAGTAGCTGTTGGGAAACGCCAGCGCAACCCGGAGCCGGCCCGCGTGCGGTTTGCGCACGTAGCCGACTTCACGCGAAAGGATGTGCGGTGCCCGTTCCCGAGGTGGCGTCTTGCGCATGCGTCTCCGAACGGCCTGCCGAGGAGCGCGCCGGGGTGGCCCCGGCTGTCGCCGTGCTGAGGCTCCGGCGCCGGCGCTCGAGGATCCCGTGGATGTTCTCAGTGTACCACGCGCCCGGGTTACGTCCTGACGAAGACGGCCCCGACGGGGCGCCAGGTGCCGTCGAGGCCGTGTCTGAACGAGATTCGTTCGCGCGGATCTAAGCCTGCTTCACGCGCCGCATGAACGCCGGCACCTCGAGCTCGGTTGATGTCTCGCCTGCAACGGCGCTGGTGGCGTCTGCGCTCACGGGCGAGTCGTCGAGTGTCATCGCCAAAACGTTCGTCTGTGCGGTCGGCACGCCTACGCCATGACGGCGGGTGATCACCACGTGGGGCGTCGCCGCCGTGCCTCCCTCGGCGCGGCCGCGCAGATACGACGTGTAGTTACTCAGGTCGACCGGGGTCTGGCCCGCGCTGCCCGGCACCACCTGCCGGGCCCCGGCGCGATCGAAGCCGGTGGCAATCACCGTGATCTTCACGAGTCCCTGGAGCCTAGGGTCGATGACCGCACCGAAGATGATGTTGGCCTCCTCGTGGGCCGCCTCGTGGATGATCGACGAGGCTTCGCTCACCTCCGTCAGCGACAGGTCCGGTCCTCCCGTAATGTTGATGATCACGCCCCGCGCGCCGTTGATGGACGCGTCTTCCAGCAGGGGGCTCGAGATGGCCTTGCGCGCCGCGTCCACGGCGCGGGTGCTGCCCTCGCTGATGCCCGTGCCCATCACGGCCACGCCCATGCCCGTCATGATCGTCTTGACGTCGGCGAAGTCCAGGTTGATGAGGCCGGGGACCAGGATGAGATCCGAGATCCCCTGGATAGCCTGCCGCAGGACGTCGTCGGCCGTGGCGAAGGCGTCGAGCAGCGGCGTCGTCCGGTCGATGCTCGTCAGCAGCCGTTCGTTGGGAATGGTGATGACGCTGTCGACGCACTTGCGCAGCTCCTCGAGGCCCTCCTCGGCCTGGATCGCGCGCTTGCGGCCCTCGAACTTGAATGGACGCGTGACCACGGCGATTGTCAGGGCGCCGAGCTCGCTCGCGAGACTGGCGATGACCGGGGCCCCGCCGGTGCCGGTGCCGCCTCCGAGCCCGGTCGTCACGAAGACGAGATCGGCGCCGTCGAGCGCCTGCAGCAGCTTGTCGGTGTCTTCGAGTGCCGCATGGCGGCCGACCGTGGGATCCGCGCCGGCGCCGAGCCCTTTGGTCAGCTTCTCGCCGAGCTGGATCTTCACGGATGCGGCGTTCAGGCGCAGCGCCTGGACGTCAGTATTGGCGACCATGAACTGCACGCCATCGAAGCCCTCGCGCACCATGCGGTTCACGGCGTTTCCGCCGCCTCCGCCGACGCCAATCACTTTGATGCGCGCGCCGGTATGCGACGACTCGTCGAGCGTCAGCCTCAGGGGCGATGACACCTGGCGCGTACCGGCGATGGACGGGGTTTCGTTCGGATTCGACATCAACAGCCTCCGCAGTCCTACGTCTGGAAAAACTCCTTGAACACACCCTTGACGAAATCTGTGAGCCGGCCGATCCCCCGGCTGGACGACGCGCTCGACTCCTGCACGCGCTGGCGCTGGGCCCGCAGCAACAGGCCCACCGCCGTCGCGAACGACGGGTTCCCGATGTGATCGGCGAGTCCGCCGACCCCGGACGGCGCGCCGCGGCGCACCGGCAGGTCGAAGATCTGCTCCGCGATCTCCGTCATGCCCTCGAGGTTCGCGGCCCCGCCCGTCAGGACGATGCCGGAGTTGAGGGACTTCTCGTACCCGGCACGGTGGATCTCGTCCCACACCAGGTGGAAGATCTCCTCGGCGCGCGGCTGCAGCACCTCGGAGAGGATCCGCCGGGCCATCGTGCGTGAGGGCCGGCCGCCGACGCTGGCCACCTCCATCGACTCGTCATCGTCCACCATCGCCGACAGCACGCAGCCGCACTTGCGCTTCAGCTT
>JAPKZP010000534.1 GCA_026393735.1 Acidobacteriota bacterium | reverse complement strand
GCAGATCGTGACAATGCCCGACGGGTCGAAGGTGTATCTGAAGAAGCTCGACGAGGGGTACAACCCGTACAGCAAGGTGGCAGCGCTGACGCTGCTGCACGAGAGCCACCAGAAGGGCGAGTTTGCGACGGGGCTGCTCTACATCGAGCCGGACCGCGAGACGTTCACCGACCTGCTGAACACAGTGGACACCCCGCTCTCGATGCTGACGCAAGACCAGCTCCGCCCGCCGAAGGCGGCGCTGGACGACATCATGGACAGGCTGAGGTAGGCAGTCTCTACCCCTGCGTCTCATCCACCTCTGCGCCCATCACGTCCTCAGCGATGGCGATGGCGTCTGCCGGCATGCCGTTGTCGTCGAGCGCGGCGCCGTGGCAGTTGCACTGCTGGATGTCGGTGGGGTGATCGCCTTCGAGCGTACCCTTCTGAGCGAACTGGTCCCGATGGGCGGGCGGATGCATCGTCGGTGCACAAATCATGGCGGGCTCCCTGAGCGCGTCTCGCGCCCGATAACGGCCACAGCTTACGGGTTCTTCCACGCCCGGTCAATCGGCCGCAGGCCCCCCGCGCTATAATCAACAGGATATGGAACGTACATTTGCGATCATCAAGCCCGACGCTGTCGGGAAGCGACACGCCGGTGCGATTATCCAGCGCATCGAGGACGCCGGGTTCGCCATCCGGGCCATGCGGAAAGCCTGGCTCACGAAGGCCCAGGCCGAAGGGTTCTATGCGGTCCACCTTGGCAAACCTTTCTTCCCGAGCCTGACGGAGTTCATGTCGTCCGGGCCCGTCATCGTCATGGCGCTCGAAGCGGACGGGGCGATCAAGAAGTGGCGTGACCTCATGGGGGCCACGGACCCGGCCAAGGCGGCACCCGGTACGCTGCGGAAGGAATTCGGCAGCAGCATCGGGGAGAACGCCACCCACGGGTCGGACGCCCCGGATACGGCCGCGTTCGAACTCGGGTATTTTTTCGCCGGCGTCGACCTCATCTGACCCCGGCAGGAACGGACGGACACCCTGGCGTTGGGCAAGTTCCTGGTGTGCTTCGGGTTGCTGATTGCAGCGGTCGGCCTGCTGGTGTGGTGGGGTGTGCCCATCGGCCGGCTGCCCGGCGACATCGTCGTGCGGCGGGAGTCCTTCTCGTTCTACCTGCCGATCACGACGTCGATCCTGGTGAGCCTCGCGCTCACCGTGCTGATGGCGCTCTTGAGGCGCTGACACCGGCGGCCACCGATTATGATTCCAGCCATTCGCGGCACGCACGACATCCTGCCCGGAGAGGTCGAACGCTGGCAGCGCGTCGAGGACGTCTCGCGCCGACTGTTCGAGCGCTACGGGTACGCCGAGGTCCGGACCCCGGTGATCGAGCGCGAGGAGCTCTTCGCGAAGGGGACGGGCGAGACGACGGACATCGTCCAGAAGGAGATGTACGCGTTCACCGACAAGGGCGGCGAGCGGATCACGCTCAGGCCGGAGGCGACGCCCAGCCTCGTGCGGGCCTTCGTGGAGCACAGCCTTGAACAGTCGATGCCGGTGCCGAAGATCTATCTCTTCGGGCCGATGTTCCGGTACGAGCGTCCCCAGAAGGGGCGGTACCGGCAGTTCCACCAGCTCGACGTCGAGGTGTTCGGCATCTCAGACCCGGCGATCGACGCCGAGGTGCTCGATCTGGCGTGGGCGCTCGTCACGGAACTCGGCATCGCCAACGTGGAACTCGTCGTGAACTCCGTCGGCTGCCCGGCGTGCCGGCCCGCATTCAGCGAGGCGCTGGTGAAGGCCCTCGGCGAAGACGTCGGCCGGCTGTGCGCCGACTGCCAGCGTCGGGCGGCAACCAATCCGCTGCGGATCTTCGACTGCAAGGTGGCGCAGGATCAGCCGCTCATCGACACGCTCCCGCATTCGACGGACTACCTGTGCGAGTCGTGCAAGGCCCACTTCGCGGCGGTCGAGCGGCATCTGCACGTGTACGGCATCCCGTACCGGCTCTCGCACCGCCTGGTACGCGGCCTCGACTACTACACGCGGACGACGTTCGAGATCCTGGCGGGCAACATCGGGGCGCAGAACGCGATCCTGGGTGGCGGTCGCTACGACGGCCTCGTGAAGCAGCTTGGCGGCCCAGACCGCGTGGGGATTGGGTTCGCCGCCGGGATCGAGCGGCTCGTGCTCGCGATGCCCGAGGAGGCCGGCGCGCATGGACGCGTGCCCATCTTCGTCGCGTCGATGGGGGAGGCCGCCCGCGATTCCGGCATCGCGCTCCTGCGGGACCTGCGGCGCGCGGGGCTCGAGGCGCACATGGAGTACGAGGGGCGCAGCATCAAGTCGCAGATGAAGCGAGCCGACCGCCTGAAGGCGGCCTACGCGCTCATCATCGGCGACAACGAACTTGCCCGGGGCGAAGTCACGGTCAAGAACATGCGGACCAGCGAGCAGGCCCAGGTGCCGCGCGCCGGTATTCTCGACTATTGCCGGGCCCGCGTGTCCGGCGGCCAGGAGTAAGGCATCGTGGTCGACAAGCTGGGCGACTGGGTTCGGACACACACCTGCGGGGACCTGCGCGGCGCGCAGATCGGACAGAACGTGCTGCTGCTCGGATGGGTGCACCGGGTGCGCGATCTGGGCCACCTCGTGTTCGTCGACGTGCGGGATCGGTACGGGTTGACCCAGATCGTCGTGGACGGGGAGCACCTGCGGGACCGCGCCAAGCACCTGCGCGCCGAATTCGTGATCGGCGTGAAGGGACGCGTGCGCGCCCGCGCCCCGGAGGCCTTGAACCCGAAGATGCCGACGGGCGAGGTCGAGGTGCAGGCGGTCGAGATCAAGACGCTCAGCGAAGCGCGTGTGCCGCCGTTTGTCATCGCCGACGAGGTGACAGCAAATGACGACCTGCGCCTGAAGTACCGCTATCTCGACCTGCGGCGGCCGGCGCTCCAGGCCAACCTCGGCCTGCGGCACCGCGTCACGCTGGCCGTGCGGAAGTACTTCGACGCGCAGCGCTTCTGGGAAATCGAAACGCCGGTCCTGACGAAGTCCACGCCCGAGGGCGCACGCGACTACCTCGTGCCGAGCCGCGTGCACCCCGGCGAGTTCTACGCGCTCCCGCAGTCGCCGCAGATCTTCAAGCAGATCCTGATGATTGCCGGCACGGACCGGTACTTCCAGATCGTGAAGTGCTTCCGCGACGAGGACCTGCGCGCGGACCGCCAGCCGGAGTTCACCCAGATCGACGTCGAGATGTCGTTCGCGACCCGGGAACTGGTGTTCGCGGCCATCGAGCCGCTCATGCGCGACATCTTCCAGGTGATCGGCCGCGACATCGCGACGCCGTTCGCGCGGATGTCGTACGCCGACGCCATCGCGAGGTACGGCTCGGACAAGCCGGACCTCCGCGTCGGGATGGCCATCGCGGACCTCTCGGGGGGCTTCGCGGACTCGACGTTCAGCGTCTTCCGGGATGCGGTCGCCGGCGGTGGGGTGGTGCGCGGGTTGGTCGTGCCCGGCGCGGCGTCGTACTCGCGCAAGCAACTCGATGATCTGAGCGCCCAGGCCCGCGAGATGGGCGCGGGCGGCCTCGTGTGGGCCCGTCGGAGCGGGGACGTCGTGCAGAGCTCCGCCCTCAAGGCGGCGGGCGCCGACGCCATCGCCGCCGTGCTGGCGGAAGCGGGGGCGGGCGCGACGGACCTGCTGCTGATGGCCGCCGGTCCGGCCGAGGCCACGTCGAAAGTGCTGGGTGCCCTGCGCCTGGACATCGCGAAGCGGGAGGGCTGGCTGAAGCCTGACGAGTACGCCTTCGTCTGGGTCGTCGACTTCCCGCTGCTCGAGTGGGACGGCGAAGAGAAGCGGTGGGTGGCCATGCACCATCCGTTCACGTCGCCGATCGAAGCGCACATGGACCGGATGGAGCAGGAGCCGGGACAGGTGCTCGCCCAGGCGTACGACCTCGTGCTGAACGGCAGCGAGATCGGCGGCGGCAGCATCCGTATCCACGACAACGCCCTGCAGCAGCGGATGTTCAGGCTGCTGGGGATCTCCGACGAGGACGCCAAACTGCGCTTCGGGTTCTTCCTGGAGGCCCTCGAGTACGGCACGCCGCCGCACGGCGGCATCGCGCTCGGCCTCGATCGCATCGTCGCGATCCTCGCGGGCGAGTCTTCGATTCGTGACGTGATCGCGTTCCCCAAGACGGCGCAGGCCGTCGACCTGATGTCCACCGCCCCGACCCCGGTGAGCCTGGCGCAACTGCGGGAACTCCGCCTCAAGACCGACGCTTGACGCGTCGGTCCCTCGTTCGCCACAATCTGCCCGGCTGCCGTCCGCCAGGACTTCGCCTGCGGCCGAAGACATGCAGGAGGGCGGGTCGAGCGACGCGCGCGGCCCGCACACGTATCGCGACGCCGAGCATAGTCTTCCCCGGTACCGCGCGCCCGCGTCGACCAGAGAGCCTTGCCACGACCTTCAAGGAGCTGATGCCATGTCGTCCTCTGGACTCCGTGCGCTGGCCTTCTTCGGCCTGCTGTCTTTGGCTCCGCCCTTGGTCCTGGCTCAGCAGGTGCAGGGCCGGCCGGCCCAGCCAAGACCCCAGGCGCCGCTGCCTGTGCCGGAATTCCACGGCACCTACGCCGTGCTCGAAGGCAAACTTCTTGGCCTCGACGTTCCCGCAGCCTCGACCGCAACGCCGCAACTCGTCGAAATCAAGGTCGGTGCGTTTGCCGGGGCGGCGGCGATCCTCGACCGGAAACCACTGGTGTCGTACCGAACTCTCAAAGTTCCCGTGCTGCCGAAGAACCTGCAGTTCGTCTGCTTCTATCAGACGTCAGGCCTGATCAGCGGCATGACCGCCGCGTCGCAGATCAAGTTGCGGCCCGTGCCCTTTGTCAGAAAGGTGACAGCGAACACCGGCTGGCCCAACCAGGTCCTCGTCAGCGGGCCCGGCCGATCGTGGGCGGCCGACACGCTCGGGGGAGGTCTGATGAGCAGCGTGGGAGCCGGCACGCCGGACTGGTTGGCACCGATCGGATTGCTGACTAAGCCCATGCCCGGCCATCCGGACATGATCATTGGCGTGCCCGAACGTGCGCTGGAAGCCGGCCTGTATCAACTGGCGATCGGGGACGAGCCGAAGGAACTGGCAACTCGACCGCCGGCGTACTTCGCT
>JAPKZP010000041.1 GCA_026393735.1 Acidobacteriota bacterium | reverse complement strand
TCGACCAGCGCCTGCTGGCAGGCCTCGCGTGGCGCAGTATCGGACCCAACAGGGGAGGGCGGTCCATCGCGTGCGCCGGGAGTCCCGGCCGGCCCAACGAGTACTACTTCGGCGCGACCGGCGGCGGGCTCTGGAAGACCACCGACGGAGGCGCCACCTGGCTGCCTGTCACCGACGGCCAGATCAAGAGCAGCTCGGTCGGTGCCGTCGCCGTGTCCGAGTCGAATCCCGACGTCGTCTACCTCGGCATGGGCGAAACCCAGCTCCGCGGAAACGTGATGCAGGGCGATGGCGTGTACCGGTCGGCTGATGCCGGCAAGACGTGGACGCACCTCGGCCTGTCGGACACGCAGGCAATCGGCCGGATCCGCGTGCACCCCTCGAGCCCGGACCTGGTCTACGTCGCGGCGCTTGGCCATCCGTACGGGCCGAGCGCCGAACGAGGCGTCTACCGGTCGGCCGACGGCGGGCGGCACTGGACGCGCATCCTGTTTCGAAACGACCGGTCCGGCGCGGTGGACATCGACGTGGACGCCAACGATCCCCGCGTGCTGTACGCGTCGTTGTGGGAGGTCTATCGCACGCCGTGGATGCTGTCGAGCGGCGGCCCGGGATCCGGGCTCTTCAAGTCGACGGACGGCGGCGATTCGTGGACGGAGATCACGCGTAACAAGGGTCTCCCGAAGGGTCTCCTGGGGAAGATCACGGTCACCGTGTCCCGCGCCGACAGCCGGCGTGTCTACGCGATGGTCGAGGCCGAGGACGGTGGGCTGTTCCGATCGGACGATGCGGGCGCCACGTGGGCCATGGTGAACGACGAACGGGACTTGCGCCAGCGGGCGTTCTACTTTTCGCGAATCGTCGCCGACCCGAAGGACGCGGACACCGTGTACGCCCTCAACTTCCGTCTCAGCCGGTCGACCGACGGCGGGCGGACATTTGTGACGCTGCCCGAGTCGCATGCAGATCACCACGACCTCTGGATTGACCCCACGAACCCGCAGCGCCTGATCAACAGCAATGACGGCGGCGGCACAATCAGCGTGAACCGCGGGCGCACCTGGTCGGCGCAGGACTATCCGACAGCACAGATGTATCACGTCGGGACCACCGCGGACTTTCCGTTCCACGTGTGCGGCGCGCAGCAGGACAACTCGACGGCGTGCGTACCGAGCGACGATGGTCTGCACCTGCGCGACCCGCGCGACTCCGCAGGGCGGTGGCTGTACGCGGCGGGTGGCAACGAAAGCGGCTACGTCGTTCCGCACCCCGTCGATCCGAACATCTTCTATGCAGGCGGCCAGGAGGCGTACCTCACGCGGTACGACCGGCGAAACGGTCAGGCGCGCGACATCCAGCCCTTCCCGCGGCTCTACTCCGGCGAGTCCGCAGGCAGCGTCCCGGAGCGATGGAACTGGACGTTTCCGATCGCCGTCTCACGCGTGGACCCGGGCGTGGTGTATGCGGGATCTCAGCACCTGTGGCGGACGGCCAACGAGGGCCAGAGCTGGGAGCGCATCAGTCCCGACCTGACGCGCGCGGATCCGAAGACGCTCGGCGATTCGGGCGGGCCGATCACCAAGGACCAGAACGGACCGGAGTTCTTCGCGACGATCTTCACCATTGCGCCGTCGCGCAGCGAGAAGGGAACGCTGTTTGTCGGGTCGGACGATGGACGTGTGCACGTCACGCGTGACGGTGGAAAGACGTGGGCCGACGTCACGCCTCCCGACATGCCCGACTTCACGACCATCAGCCTGATCGAGGCGTCGCCGCACGCGCCCGGGGCGGCGTACGTGGCCGGGAAGCGGTACCGTCTGGACGATCGCGCCCCGTACGCGTGGCGGACCCAGGACTACGGCAGGACGTGGGTGCGCATCGTCCGCGGCATCGCGCCGGGTGACTATGTTCACGCCATCCGGGAGGACACGAAACGCGCGGGCCTCCTCTTCGCCGGCACGGAGCATGGCATCCACGTCTCCTTCGACAACGGCGGCCAGTGGCAATCGCTGTCGCTGAATCTGCCCGACACACAGGTGTCGGATCTCGTTGTCCAAGACCAGGATCTCGTCATCGCGACGCACGGCCGGTCGTTCTACGTGCTCGACGGCATAGAGTGCCTGCGGCAGTTCACGCCGGACGTCGCGAACGCCTCGGTGCACCTGTTCGTGCCCGGGCCGGCGTATCGGAGGGCCCGCGCCGCGAACATCGACCTCTTCCTGAAGTCGGGGGCGACGTCCGCTGTGCTGGAGATCTTCGACGGCACGGGCAGAAGTGTCCGGCGCTTTGCCGGCGACGCCCTCAAGACGCCCGGCCTGAACCGGGTTCGCTGGGATCTCCGGTACCGGGGAGCCACGACATTTCCGGGGCTGATCCTGCGCAGTGCGAACCCCGGACGCGGCCCGTTGGCGCCACCAGGGGCGTACCGGGTGCGACTGACCGTCGACGGGCAGTCCCATGAACAGACGCTGACCGTTCTCAAGGACCCCCGGCTTCTGGACGTCTCCGACGCCGACCTGCAGGCTCAGTACGAACTCGCTCGCCAGGTCAGCGACAGGACCGGCGACGCCAATCAGGCCGTAGTCCGCATCCGGGCCCTCAGGACGCAGATTGCGGATCGCCTCGGCGCGAACCCGCCGCCCGCGCTCACGACGCCGGCTGACACGCTCATCCGGAAACTGTCAGATATCGAAGAGGCGATCTACCAGGTCAAGAACCGAAGCCCGAAGGACCCGCTCAACTTCCCGATCAAACTCAACAACCGCATCGCCGCGCTGCAGGACGTGATCGAGGCGGCAGACGCGCGGCCGACCCAGCAGGCCTACGACGTGTTCAAAGAGCTCTCCGCCGAACTGCAGGGCCACCTCTCGAGGCTCGAGCAGGTGCTCGTGACGGATGTCGCCGTGTTCAACCGGTCGCTCGCACAGATGGGGCGTGAGCCCGTCGCCTTGCGATAAGGTCCAGATGATGCGCCCGCGGAACGGTAAGAAGCCGCCGCGTGCCGGGCCACTGCGCCGCGAATGGCACGACGGTGATGATCATTCCGGCGCCTGGCAATAGCATTCTCGTCCTGCAACCCTCCTCGCGGCATCCCGTGCGTGTGCACTATTGAACGGACGGGCCAGGTCCCGGCATGAGACTCTCAACCGAGACTCCCGTCCGCCGGCAATGCGAGCGGACCGCCATCCGACCTGATTCGGGGGACAACAACGATGACACGACGGAACCGATGAGACCCGACTGCGTCAGCTACCAGCGCCGCACAGCCTGCACGCCGAGACGACACGAGCGATGGCGGCGTGCCCGGCTCGTGATCCTCGTTGGGATCGCGACGGTGGCTGCGGCGTGCGATCGCGCCGTTGCGGTAGTTCCCCCGGCGGCGGCGTCTCCACCGACCGTTGAACGGGCTTCTGGAGCAGGGTCGATTGCGGCGTCGTTCCGTCACGTAAATCTGCATGTGGACGACGGGATCGTGCTCGAGGTCCGCCGGCTGGACGGCGTGCTCGTCAGCGCCAGGCCGGGCGTGATTCCGTCCTCCGACGACCCGCGTTCGTTCATCGTCCGCGTCGACTCGGCGGAAGTTGCCATCTCGCCCCGCAGCCTCTCGAACCTGATGAACCGGCGCGTCTTCGCCTACACGGGGGCACCGCTCAAGGACATCGAGGTGTCGATTGAGTCCGGCCATCTCAAGCAGACAGGGACCGCGCGGAAGGGCGTGGACGTGCCGTTCTCCCTGATCGCGGAGGTGTCGGTGACGACCGACGGACGGATCCGGCTGCACCCGCTCAGCATGAAGGTCGTGGGGATTCAGACGGGCGGACTGATGAAGCTCCTCGGGATCGGCCCGGGAGGGTTCATCAAGCTGAAGGAGTCCTCGGGCATGGAGATCGAGGGCGAGGACTTCCTGATGTCCCCGGATCGCATGTTGCCCCTGCCGAAGTTCGCAGGGCGTCTGACCGGCGTTCGAGTTGAAGCCGACCGTCTCGTCGAGTTGTTCGGTCCTCCGCTGGGCGCGACGGCGCCCGTGCCGCCTGCCCGGACCGCGTTCAGTTTCCTCTCCTTCCGCGGCGGAACGATGCGCTTCGGCCGCCTGACCATGTCTAACACCGACCTGGAAATCGTGGGTGAGACGCCGGATGATGTCCTCGAGTTCTCTGTCCCGCACCACATGGGCCAGTTAGTGGCTGGTTACGCACAGACCAGGGCCAACGGCGGTCTAATCGTGCACGTGCCGAACTACAAGGCTCCCGCCGCGACGACTCCGCCGCGCCCGCAGTTGTGACATCTTCGTGGCAGCGCGCGAAGGGCCTCAGATCGTGGATGATCTAATGGGCGAGGCTTGTCCGGCTGCAGACGCGTCGTTCTTGATGTAGCCTTGTTCGGGGGCCATCTATGGAAGGAACAACCATGTCGGCATCAGCGATGCGTGGCGTTCGTCTCTGTTCCGTCGTCGCTGTCTTGGCGCTGACCATGAGCGCCTGCGCGGGTTCGTCAGAAAGCTCGGCGCTCGCCGCCGCGACGGCGTCGCCGACCACGACGGCCACGGTCGTGACCGATACATTCGAAGGCAAGCTGGCCCAGTTCGGGTCGGAAGTCCATCCGTTCACCGTGACCACGACCGGATCGCTCGTGGCCGGCTACACGGCC
>JAPKZP010000425.1 GCA_026393735.1 Acidobacteriota bacterium | reverse complement strand
GGCGGGACGGCGGAGTCCATCGCCCTGTGGTTCAAGTCAATCGGGCATGAGACGTGGTTCTACTACTACCTGACGGGCCTCATCGCCACGTCGCTGATCGTCTATGCGACGATGCGGGATACGAAGCATCACTCGGCGATAGGGCGGCACGAGTAGTCTGACGGGTCGTCCTGGGGCACGGCCCTTGGGCCCCGAAGCGAAGCCGGCGGCCCTTGGACGCATGGCGGGCGATTGTACATGACACGCATCGGGGCACGTACCCACTTGAATATTTCCGTCGCGCCAATTCGAGATCGTGTAGCATCTCGCCAAAGCACCACAACTTGACATGCCGTCGAGCACTCAGAGCAATGGAGAATGTCCGCATGACCCACGCTTCACTCGCTCCGGCCCGGCGCCGCTTGAACGCAGGCCACGTCTTCGTGTCGCTCGTCATTCTCCTGGCCGCGTGCACGCCGGCCGAGTCACAGACATCCGCTGCCAATTTGTCCGGCCTCGTGTCAGACCAGAGCGGCGGCTTGTTGCCCGGCGTCACGGTGACGGTCACGAACCTCGCCACCGGAACGCAACAGGTGCGCGTGACCGACCCGGACGGGAGATACAGAGCGGTGGCCCTGCAGCCAGGCCGCTACAAGATCGTCGCGGATCTTTCAGGCTTCACTCCCCAGACGCAGGAGATCACCCTGATCGTTGGCGCGGAGGCGACGATCAACTTCCAGCTTGGCGTAGGTGCCCTGTCCGAGGTCGTGAATGTGTCCGGGGCCGCCCCGCTGGTCGAGGTTGTCAGGTCCCAGCCTTCGGCGGCCATCGTGGGCGAACAGATCGCGGCGCTGCCGGTTCTCGAGCGGAACTTCGTGACGCTGGCGCAACTGCTTCCGAGTGCCGCTCCGGATCAGCGGCCGAGTCGCTTCGCGACCACGAAATTCGGAGGAGCTGCCGATCAGCGTAACTCCTTCACGACGATCATCGACGGCGGCGACATCGACGACGTCATCCAGGGCGTGCCGACGATCAATATGGCCCAGGACGCCGTGCAGGAATTCAAGGTGTTCCGCAATCAGTTCGACGCGCAGTACGGCAACGCCCTCTCGGCGGTGGTGACCGTCGTCTCGAAATCCGGGACGAACAACTTCGACGGCTCCGCCTACTACTTCGGCCGCGACGACGCGCTGAATGCCAAGAACTCGTTTGCCAAGACAAAGCCAGATTATCAGCAGTTCCGCGTCGGCGGCGCGCTCGGCGGCCCCATCATCGCCAACCGGACCCACTTCTTCGGGAGCTACGAGTACAACGAAGTCAACGACTACAAGATCATCGCGTTGCCGGCGACCAATCCCTTCGCGACGCGGGAGAATGGCGCGTTCCCGTCGGGGCGGACCAACCATCTGCTCAGTGCCAAGGTGGACCACCAGTTGAACAGCAAGGTTTCGATGATGGTCCGGTACGCGTACGACAACCAGTTCGTCCTGCGCTCGAGCAACCCGTCGTCCGACACCCAGCAGGGAGACGACTGGAGCCGGACCCACAGCCTGATCGCCGAAACCACTGCCGTCATTTCGAATGCGCTCGTGAACAGCGCACGGTTCCATTTCCTGACGCAGAACGTCGGAACGGATGTGCACAGTCATGATTCGGCCATCATCCGGCCGTCCGTGACGACCGGGCAGCCTGCGACATGGCCGCAGCAGTTCCCTCGCGAGCACTACTGGCTGAACGACACGCTGTTTCTGACGAAATCACAGCACGACTTCAAGTTCGGCGGTGACGTCGGCTACTCCACGTCGACGTACGAGTCGCATGCGAACGAGAGCGGGCAGTTCACCTTCACGACTGACCTGCCCTTCGATTCGAACGTCAAGACGACGTGGCCGATCTCGCTCGTGATCCAGTCTCCGGGTAACTTCTCGTTCGCGTCGTATCAGCTCGCGCTGTACGTGCAGGACAACTGGCGTGTGGCTGACCGCGTCCGGCTGAATCTCGGCCTCCGGTACGATTACGACTCCGACTTGCGCTCCGAAAAGGTCTACACCGCGCTGCTCGCGGACCCGGTGTTCGCCGGGATCGAGAATTTCGTCGACGCCGACCGCGGCAACGACGTGAACAACCTGCAGCCGCGGCTCGGCGTGACCTGGGACGTGCACGGGAACGGCCGGCTCGTCGCGCGTGCCGGCTGGGGGCTCTACATCACGCGCAATCGGCCGTACTTCCAGGAATCGGACCAGGCCGGAACGCTCACGAACGCCGTGCGCATCGAGGATCCCGAGAAGCTCAAACTGTTCCCGGACATCAATGCGATCCTGGGAGGGAAGACGCCTGAAGAGGTGGCCCGGGGCGGAGGCGCACGGTCTCTGGCTCTGCTCGCCAACGACTACGTGCTGCCCAGTCAGCAGACGACCACGGTCGGTGTCGGCATGCAACTGTGGAAGAACACGTCCCTGGACATCGACTACGTGCATGCGAAGGGCAGC
>JAPKZP010000593.1 GCA_026393735.1 Acidobacteriota bacterium | reverse complement strand
GTCTCCGACATCCAGCATTACGCCGTGCACGATGGCCCGGGCATCCGGACGATTGTGTTCCTGAAGGGCTGCCCGCTGCGCTGCCCGTGGTGCTGCAACCCGGAGTCACACAGTGGAGGCGTGGAACTGCGCCACCTGTCCCACCGCTGCACGCTGTGCGGCCGCTGCGCCGATGTCTGCCCCGCCGGGTCGATTCATGTGGAGGAGGACCACCTCACCATCGACCGCGTGCGGTGTCCCGCCTGCAACGCACCCTGCCTCGCAGCGTGCAACGAATCGGCCCTCGAACGAGTGGGGACGATGATGAGCGTCGACGATGTGGTCGAGCGTGTGGATGCCGATCGTGACTTCTACCGCAACTCCGGCGGTGGCATCACCATCAGCGGCGGCGAGCCGCTCGCGCAACCGGCGTTCGTCTCAGCGCTCGCCCGTGCATGCCGCGAACGCAGTCTCCATGTGGCGATGGAGACGTCGGGGTTCGCGGCGGCTGATGTGTTCCAGACGATCGCGCCGGTCATCGACCTCTTCCTGTTCGACATCAAGGTCGTGGACCCGGCGCGGCACGCTATCGTAACGGGCGTCGACAACACCGACATCCTGGCGAACCTTGCGCATCTTGCCGCTGCTCGCCCGCGCGACGTGATCGTGCGATTCGCGGTGATCCCGGGCTACACCGACGACGAGGCCAACCTGGACGGTGTCGCCAGGCTGATGCGCACGTCGGGTCTCGACCGGCTGGAACTCGGATCCTACCACCCGCTCGGCGCAGAGAAGTACGAGGCGCTCGGGCGCTCCTACACGTGCGATGCCGATCCGGCAGGTGTCGACCGCCAGCGCCTGGCCGCGCTGGTCGATCGTTTCACGGCTGAAGGGCTGCAGGTCGCACTCGCGTGATCCGTCTTTTCGGGGCCGACGATGGACCAGAAGTTCCCTCGCCGGCGTTCAGATGCGCTGGAAGTTCTTCTCGATTTCGCGGCGCGAGAGGCGGAGCATGACGGGCCGGCCGTGCGGGCACACGGTCGAATAGGCCGTCTGGCGCAGCTCCTCGAGGATGTGCACCATCTTCTCGGTCGTCAGCGGGTCGTTCGCTTTCACCGCGGCATGACACGCCATCGTCGCGGCCATGTTGCGGAGGTGCTCCTGCACCGGCGCGGAACCGCCCAGCCCCTCCAGATCCTGCGCCAGTACGCGAAGCGCCGAGGTGCCCTGCTCGCGCCCCAGGAGGGCCGGCATGGCATCCACCCGGACGCTGGTCGGGCCGAATTCGTCGACTTCGAACCCGCACTGCCCCAGCTCGGCCGCGTGCGACAGCAACGCCGACCGGAGATCGGGCGGCATGTCGAGAACGATCGGCGTGAGCAGCCGCTGGCTTTCGAGCGCTCCGCCCGTCAGCCGCGCCATCATCCTTTCGTACAACACCCGCTCGTGGGCCACGTGCTGGTCGATGATCGCGACGCCGTCATCGTCGATCGCGATGATGAACGTGTTGCGAAACTGGCCGAGCGGAACGAGTGGCTTGAGGGTGATCTCGGTCAGCGAGCCGGGTTTCGCCGCCCCACCCGGCCGCGGGTCACTCCCACCCGCAGGCATCGTGGTCGACACCGCCGGCAGCGTGAGAGCGCCCGGCTCGCCGGCGGCGGCTCCCGCGATGGATTCTCCCCCGCCCGTTGTCCATTGATTCCGGGGTCGCCAGCCTGAGAGCAGACTCGGCAGTCCTACGTTGACTGCCGCGGCGCCGCCCGCCGGCGGCGCTGCCAGCCTGAGTTCCGGCGCCGCCCCGCCGCCGAGGGCATCCATCACGGCGCGGCGCACGACCTCGTGCACGAGCGACTGGTGGCGGAATCGGACCTCGGCTTTGGTCGGGTGCACGTTGACGTCGACCGTGTCGGCGGGCATCTCGATGAAGAGATGTGCCTCAGGACTGCGCTCGCGGGCGGTCGCCGCCGCATACGCATCGATCACCGCGTGCGCGATGGTCCGGTCCTTGACGATGCGGCCGTTGACGAAATACTGCTGAGCGCCGCGCGTGGGCCCCTGGTCGGCGAGGGCCGCAGCATAGCCGTGGACGCGCAGTCCGCCAGCCTCCCGATCGACCACCACGAGATCGGGACGCTCACCGTAGAGCTGGTAGAAGCGGTCCTCGAGACTGTTCGTCGGCGGGCACCGCAGCAGCGTGCGCGGCCCGCTCGTGAGCGTGAATCCGACCCCGGGATTCGCCAGCGCCAGTTGCGTCGTCATGCGCGACACCTGCGTGGTCTCGGCGACGTCCGACTTCAGGAACTTCCGACGGGCCGGCAGGTTGTAGAAGAGATCGCCGACTTCGACGATGGTGCCAGGCGCCATCCCGACCTCGGTGACGGACCCGATGATGCCGCCATTGACGTGAATCTCGGTGCCGCCCTCGGCCTCGCGGGTCTTGGAACGCAGGACGAGGTGGGCGACCGACGCGATGCTCGGCAGCGCCTCGCCGCGGAACCCCATCGTGCGAATCGCCTCGAGGTCTTCCGCCCTGGCGATCTTGCTCGTGGCGTGCCGATCCAGCGCCAGGCGCGCATCCGCAGGGTCCATGCCTTCGCCGTCGTCTTCGACGCGAATCATCTGCTTGCCGCC
>JAPKZP010000307.1 GCA_026393735.1 Acidobacteriota bacterium | reverse complement strand
TGTCCTGGCTTCTTGTGCCAGGCCAGCGTGTCGTAGGCCTCGAGGTCGATCGTGATCGTTTTCACGGCCATGCACTTACATGTCGAGCACGTCAATATGCCGGCACGAATCGATTGCCTGCCGCCGTGGTCGGTTCCTCCAGCTTCCTCACCGCAACGGTGGCGTCGTCGACGGCGGACGCCGATGATGCGTCGCCTGCTCGTAGGCGTACGCCAGCTTGACGAGCGTGGCCTCGGACCACGCACGCCCGAAGAAGGTCATGCCCGCGGGCAGGACGCCGCGTGTGTAACCCATCGGGACCTGCACCGCCGGGAAACCGGTCGTCGGGGAAAAGAACTGGCTGTTGTCGCCGTGCGGCGAGTTCAGGTCGCCGATGAGCCGCGGCGGGTTGCTCCACGTCGGGTAGACGAAGGCATCGAGCTTCAGGGTGTCCATCGCGGTGCTGACCGCGGTGCGCACGCGCGCCCGGTACTCCATCTCGGCCTGGCACGCGGCCGTGTCCGGCCCGTTCTCGGGCCCGGCCTCGGCCTGCTCGAGCCGCCGCTGCACAGTCGGATGAAACTGACGCGACTTGATGATCTCCGTGAGGTTTTTCACCGGCACCCGGTCCCCGCGCGACGCCAGGTACCGGTTGATGTCGTACTTGAAGCCCATGCAGGGACCGGCGCTCTCCGAACGCCGGATCTGATCCAGCCCGTCGACGGTTGCCGGATCGACGATGACGGCGCCATGACTTCGCAGGTCCGCGATCGCAGCCTTGAAGACCTCGACGACCTCAGGGTCCGTCGTGTCGCGCTCGTAGGCCTGCCGAAGCACCCCGATGCGTGCGCCGCGCAATCCGTCAGGCACGAGCGACGCCGCGTAGTTGACCGGGGCGCGTCCGCGCGACGCGGCCGTGGCGGGGTCGTCAGGGTCCTCAGAGACGACGACCTGGAAGACGGCGACGGCATCCTCGACCGTGCGCGCGATGGGCCCGGCGATGTCGGCCAGCAGGTTGAGCGGCATCACGCCCGCGCGGCTTGTCAGGCCCATCGTGGAGCGGATGCCAACGAGCGCCTGGTGCGACGCGGGTCCACGGATCGAGTTGCCGGTATCGCTGCCGAGCCCCACTGCTCCGAAGCTGGCGGCCACCGAGGCGGCGGTCCCGCCGCTCGACCCCGCGGTGACCCGGTCGAGCGCGTACGGGTTCTTCGTATAGCCCGGCAGGATTGAGCTCACCGTCTCGTACGGCGTGAACGCCCACTCGGCCATGTTCGACTTGGCGAGCACGATCGCCCCGGCGTCTTTGATACGGCGCACCTGAAAGGCGTCCCTGTCGGACACGAACCCCTTCAACGCCAGCGATCCGTTCGCGCTCTGGAGACCGATCGTCGCGAAGTTGGCTTTGACGATCGTGGGCACACAGTGCAACGGGCCCGTCGGGCCGCCCTGCCTGAACCGCTGGTCCAGCAGGTCGGCCTGCGCGAGCGCGTCCGGATTGACGACGACGATGGCATTAATGGCTGGACCGTTCTTG
>JAPKZP010000246.1 GCA_026393735.1 Acidobacteriota bacterium | reverse complement strand
TTGGCAAACATCAGTTCTTCGGACCCGGACACGAGTTCGCCGCGCTCCTCTGGGGTGAGCGGGGCAAAGAGGTCAACGGGCTCCAGCAGCCGCGAAAGCCTGTCCAGCCGATCGGCGCCGCGCTCGACCTCGGTCACCCCCGGGTACTCCACCTGGATCGGGTACGGAATCTCGTAGTGATGCCGCCGCAGCGAATAGTAGATGGCCGACCGCACCTCGTCGCGCGCGGCCGAGTCGCGGGCGAAATCATTGATCCAGAAGCGCACCAGGTAGTTGACCGAGGACGGCCCGAACTCCGTGAGGAGCACGTCCGGCCTGGGCGTCTTCAGCGCCAGCGGCGCGTTGGCGAGGGCCTCGAATACCGCGGCTTTCACCTTGTCGGGAGAGACGCTGTAGCTGACGCCCACCGTCACCTCGAGCCGCGTTGGCGCTTCCGGCTCGGAGTAATTGACGATCGCTTCCTTGGAGATGAAGGAATTGGGCAGCACCACGTGGTTGCCGGCCTTGGTGCGAAGCTTGGTCGCCCGCCACGTGACTTCGTTGATCTGGCCTTCGTAGGGCCCGACGGCCACCCAGTGGCCGACCCGGAACGGCTTCTCCACCTGGATCGCCAGCCCGGCGAACATGTTGCCCAGCGTGTCCTGGAGGGCGAAGCCGATCACCACCGCGCCCACGGCCGACGTCGTCAGGAACTTTTCCTGCATCGCAAACGTGGCCACCAGCATGAAGACGCCGATGACGATGGTGTCCTGCACGATGGTCGGGAAACGCTCGGGCACCCGATCGACGCGGATCGGGTTGATGACGACGACGACGACCAGGTTGATGATGGCCAGCGCGAGCAGCAGCTGGTTCACCGACGTCACCTGGGCCGCCATTTCCGGGCTGAGGTGATACTGGCCGAGGAAGACGCTGAGCGGGATGTACGCAAAGAAGAGGAACACCGAGAGGCGCAGCTTGCGGCGAACGAACCTGTTGCGGCTCGCGGTCCGAACGACCAGCGCCAGGATCAGCAGCGCGGTTCCGAGGATCACCCGAAACATCATGTCGTTCATGAGCAGGCCCCAGCCGCCGACAGTGGTTGCCGCGACCATCGAATCCTGAATCCCGTGCCCCGGCGCGACCGCTACTTGAGCGATCCCTGCTTCCTGAATGCGTCGAGGTCGGCCGGCGTGATCTGCACGACCACCAGCGTCGGATTGGATCCGCCCTTGGCGTTCCGCTCGGTGTCGACTCCCCGAGACGCACCCGAGCCGGTGACTTCGGCCTGCTTCTTTTCGGACCCGCCCGGCGACGTCAGGCCGCCCAGGCCGAAGCCCTTCTTCTTGGGCTCCTCCTTCTTGGCCTCGTCGGTCTTCTCGGGCGCCTTCGCGGAGCCGCCGGCCAGCCCGGACGTGCCGGCCGCGACGGTCGTAATCTCGGTCGTCGGCTTCGCGGTGTACGTGATGGCGGCCTTGTAACGCGGCGCGAGCGTCGCCGCCGCCGCGAGCTTCTGGCTCGTGATGTCCGTGGCGAGCTTGTCGAGACGCTCCTGCATTTCAGGGTGCGACGCAAAGAGCCCCTGCTTCTCGGTGGCGCTCTTGTTGCGATCGGACAGGCGCTTCAGGAAGTCCGACAGGCCCGCGGGCGCGTATCCCACGGTGTTGCTGAGCGCCACCCCGAGGTGGTCCGCTTCGAGCTCTTCGTTGCGGCCGAAACCCGCCATGACCAGTTCCGTAGTCTTGTCGACGAGCTTCGAGAACACGGCAGGATTCGAGAGCGTCTCGTCGGCGCCCATCTGGATCATCTTGCCCTTCTGGATCGCCTTGATGGTGTGCTTCTCGGTGACGTGCTCGATCTCGTGGGCCAGGACGCCGGCCAGTTCGGCTTCCGACGAGAGAAGGCCGAGGGCGCCGCGGGTGATGTGGATGAACCCGCCCGGCGCGGCGAATGCGTTGACGCCGTCCGTGTCGAGGACGACGAACGTGAACGGCAGGTTCGGCCGGGTGCTCTTCTGCACCAGGAGCATGCCGACCAGCGTCACGTAGCGGTGCACGGCCTTGTCCTGGACGACGCCGTAGCGCGCCCGCACTTTCTCGGACACCGACGCCCCCAGCTTGATTTCGTCCTCTTCGGTGACCTGCAGTTCCTTGAACTGCTGCGCCCGTTTCGTGATGCCCCCGAGTTGGGGCCCGCTGCCGATGGCGGGCCGCGCATCGGCCAGGTCCGCGCCCGCCACCGCGAGCACGCACGCGCCCATCACCGCGAGAAGTGTCAGTCGCATTTGGTCTCTCCCTTCACGGCTAGGCCGGCGGCGTGATCTCGAAGATCGCGACGGGCTCGGTCTTTCCCTTGACGGTCACCGTTCCCAGAGGCTTCATATCATAACGCCCTTTCAGTCGGGCCCGCGTGTGCTCGCTGATGATGATATGGGTGCCGTAGGTCTTGTTGAGCGACTCGAGCCGCGACGCGAGGTTGACGGCGTCCCCGATCACCGTGTAGCTCATGATGGTCGCCGACCCGATGTTGCCGGCCACCATGTCGCCGGTGTTCAGGCCGACGCCGATGTCGAGGCGCGGCCGCCCCTCGGCCGCCCACCGCGCGTTCAGCGCGTCGAGCGCCTTCAGCATGTCGAGCGCTGCCTGCACGCCGTGATCCGCGTGATCGGCGTCCGGGAGCGGCGCGCCGAAGAGCGCCATCACCATGTCGCCCACGAACTTGTCCACCGTGCCGCGGTGCGCGAAGATGACGGCCACCATCGCGGTGAAGTACTCGTTCAGCTGCGAGACGATGTCCTCGGCCCGGCCCTGCTCGGTGAACGTGGTGAAGCCGCGGATGTCGGCGAACAGCGCCGTCATGTCGCGCCGTTCGCCGCCGAGGCGTGCGCGCGATGGATCGGCCATCAGCTGATCGAAGATGTCCCGCGACACGAAGCGCGAAAAGACCTGCTTCACCTGACGCTTCTCGCGCCCTTCGACGAAGTACTGGTACGCGGTGCCGCCGAACATGGCGAAGGCCACCGCGAGCATGGGCCGGGCCATGTCCATCCACAGCCCCTGGCCGTAGAGCGCGAGTGAGGACCCGCCGATCGCGCACGCGACCAGCGCCGCCACGCCGACGGTCCGCCAGACCGGCAGCACGGCGCCCGCGACGCCGACGAAGAGGGCACACAGCAGCAGGATCGCGCCGTTGCCGGCCCCTCCGACCGGGCGCATGGACCGGCCGGACAACAGGTTGTCGATCACGCTCGCGTGTATCTGCGCGCCAGGCATCTTGCCCTGCGCAAACGGCACGGTGAACAGATCGCTGAGCCCGGCCGCCGTCGTGCCGATGACCACGATCTTGTCCTTGAGCCGCGCCGGGTCGACCGTCGGCGACTGGCCTGCGAGCAACTGCTGCTCGGCGTAGAACAGGTCGTAGAAGCTGAACTCCTGGTACGTAGTGCGGCCGGCCGCGTACACGGGGCCGGTGAACCGGATGAGCATCCGACGCGCCTGGCTCGCGGGCCCGTACAGGTCCGGGATCTGCACCGTGACGAGCGGCACGCGCGCCGCGCCGACGCGCAACTCCTCGCCCACCCGCGCAATTGCAGGCAACCCGGTGCCCATGGCCAGCGCCGCCGCCGCGAGGGCGAGCGAGGGCACGCCCACCGTGTCGACGCGGACGAACGGCGCCGAGTGCCGCACCGGGCCGTCCGCGTCGTAGATCATCAGGTTGTGCCCAACCGCTGCGGCGGCGTCGGTGAGTTCCGTGTAGGGCAGGATGACGCCCGGCCGCGCCTCGAACGCCGGGTCGGCCTTGAGGGGCTGGCCGGCTTTCAGGGCGTCGATCGAACGGCTGTCGAGTTGCGCCACGGCATCCGACGTGACGTCGGCCGGGAAGATCACGTTGCCCGCGCGCGCCGCCGAGCGGGCCAGCGCGCGGTCTGACGCCTCGCCCGTCCACGTCTCGCCGTCGACCTGAAACGTCCGCCTGTCACGCTCCGTGAAGAGCACGTCGTACACGATCGCCCTGGCCGGCGCCCGCGCGAGGAAGTCGAGCAGGTACGCATGCACGACGCGGGGCCAGGGCCACCGGCCCACGGACGGCTCGAGCCGGCGGATGCTGCTGTCGTCGATGGTGACGAGCACAATGTCCCGGCGCGCGGCGGCCGGGTCCGTCATCTGCCGGACGCGGAAGTCGTAGGTCTTCAGCTCGATCGTGTCGACAAAGGTGGTCTGCCCCAGCAGCCACGCGAGCGCCGCGGAGGCGAGCCCCATCGCGCACCCCACCGCCAGCCGGCCGCGCCATGTGCGGGTCACGTGTATGGGTCCTTTCGCTCTTGCGTGCATTCGGTCGCCAGCCGGACAATGTCGGCATGGCACTGCCAAGCATCGACGAAGCCGCGCTGCGCCTCGCCATTCAGCCTGCCGACGCGGTCGCTGCCGTTCGCGAAGCGTTCCGCGCCGACGGTGAGGGCCGGACCGCCGTCCCTGCGGTCATCAACCTGCCTGTGCCCGGGACACATGGCGAGTTTCACGTCAAGACCGCATGGGTCGACGGCGTGCCCCTCGTGGCCGTGAAGGTCGCATCCGGATTCTACGACAATCCGGCCCGCGGGCTGCCAACGGGCTCCGGTTTGATGGCGCTCTTCGATGCCGCCACGGGCATGCCGATCGGCCTGATCTTCGACAACGGGTTCCTGACCGATCTTCGCACCGGCGCCGCCGGCGCGGTCGCCGCTGACTGCCTCGCGCGGCAGGACAGCCGGGTGGTCGGCGTCATCGGATCGGGTGTCCAGGCCCGCCGCCAGGTGACCTGCCTGCGCGAGGTGCGCCCCGTCACCCGCCTGTTCGCCTGGAGCATCGATTCTCCCGGCACGGACGCCTACTGCGCGGAGATGCGCGCGACGCTCGGCATCGACGCCCGGCCCGCGGCGAGCGCCGAAGACGTCTGCCGGGAGGCGGACATCCTGATCACCGCGACGCCGTCACGCACGCCCATCGTGCGCGCCGCGTGGCTACGTCCAGGCATGCACGTCACCGCCGTGGGATCGGACACCCCCGGCAAGCAGGAACTGGACGCCGACTGCCTTGCCAGGGCCGATCGCGTCGTGGTCGACCGGTTGTCGCAGTGCGCGGCGTTCGGCGAAGTCTCGCACGCGATCGCGGCCGGGTTGATGCGCGCGTCGGATGTGTCCGCCCAGTTGGGCGAGATCGTCGCCGGCCACAGGGAAGGCCGCACGGCCGAGGACCAGATCACGATCTGCGATCTCACCGGCGTGGGCTTCCAGGACACCGCGATCGCGGCGCTGGCATGGAGCCGCCTCCACGGCCGTTGAGCCTGAAGACCCGGGCCTGCCGTACACAGAAAAGGCCCCGCGGATACCGCGGGGCCCGTTATCAAGGGAGATGTATGATGGATGGTACCGGTACGGGGATTCGAACCCCGGTCCCGTGGCTGAGAACCACG
>JAPKZP010000098.1 GCA_026393735.1 Acidobacteriota bacterium | reverse complement strand
TTCGCGTACTGCGCGGGCAGACCGAAGAACACGCCGACGTCCTCCGCCTCCTCGTACGCGTCCGTGATGGCCGCGACCAGGCGGTTGTTCTGGGCCAGGTCGCTCTCGTGGCCCCGGAGCAGCGCCTCCCGCGCGTCGTCGACATCCTTGGCGGTCGGGCCGCTGGCCTTGAGCTTCTCGATTTCGCGGAACAGCGCCTTCACGAGTTCCTCGGTGCGATCCGGGTCACAGCCGAAATCGATCGTCACGCTGTAGCGCGGTGCCGGGATCTTGCTGGCGTTCGCGTCGACCTGCACCCCGTACGTCCCGCGCAGCGCCTCGCGCAGCGTCTCCCGCAGCCGTGTCTCGAGCACCACGGCGAGTGCGTCGAGGGCGACACGGCTCGGGACGTCGTACGTCATCGCCCCCGGAAAGACGATGTCCACCTGGCTTTTGGGTTCGATGCCCTTGCGGACGACCTTCTCGACAACGCCCGAGGGCGGCGCGATGCCCACGTTTCTCCACGTCTCTTTGCGGCGCAGCGCCGGGAGTGAGCCGAGGTACCGCTCCACCAGCGGCTTGATCGTGGCGACGTCGAAGCTGCCGGCGAAGACGAACGTGAAGTCGCTCGCATCCGCAAAGCGGTCCTTGTAGAACGCGAACGACTTCTGCAGATCCATCTCCCTGACGAGTTCCGGCGTCATCGGGCGCGCCCGGAAGTGGTTCTGCGCCAGCGTCGTGCGGAGCGTCTGGCCGAAGACCCACTCGGGACTGGCCTGCTGGCTCGCCAGCATCGCCTTCATCTGATCCGTGAGGACCTTGAAGACGGTGGCGTCGGCGCGCGGCTGGGTGAAGGTGAGGTAGATCAGCTGGAACATCGTCTCCAGGTCCTTCGGAGACGCGCCGCCCGCCAGACCTTCTTCCGAGTCGCCGATGTACGCGGACACGGATCCGGCCGTGCCCGAGAGCGCGTTCCGGAGCTGAATGGCGTCGAACGGGCCGAGGCCGCCGGCCCCGACCACCTGGCTCGCCGTCATCGCGGCCACGTAGTCTGCGTCGGTGGCGAGCGATGTCCCGCCGGGGCTCGTGGCGCGGAAGATCACCTCGTCCTGCTTGAACTGGGTCGGGTCCAGGACCACCCGGACGCCGTTGGAGAGCTCCCACTCTGTCAGCCCGAACGCCGCCCTGGTCGTCGCTTTCACGATCGTGCCGGGCTGGGGCGGCCGCTCGAGCAGCGGCTGATTCGAAGACGTGTCAACGTACGGGCGGATGTCCCGCTCCGACGCGGTCTTGATGACGGCGGCCAGCCTGGCCTCCGTGGGCGCGGTCAGGCCCGCCTTCTGCGGGGCATTCACCATGACGATGCGGCTTCCGCTCGTCCAGTCCTTCGCCACCTTGTTCACTTCGTCCAGCGTAATCTCCGGGAGGAAACGCCGCACCAGCCCGTACTCGTAGGTGATCCCCGGGAGCGGCTCCTGCTGGGCGAAGTTCCGGATGAACTCGGCCGCGAGATCCGCAGACTCCTCTTTGGCTCCTTCGGCGAAGGCGCTCTCGTAGAGCCGGAGCGTGTCGCGCTTCTCGCGATCGAGCTCGGCCGGCGTGAACCCGAAGCGCGCGGCCCGGGTCGACTCGGTCACGAGGGCCTCGAGCCCGCGCTCGATGCCATGCTCGTTGACCAGCGCCATCAGGGTCGCCGCTTCCTTGGTCCGGACGAAGATGCCGCGCTCGGTCCCCGCCTTCAGGAACGGCGGATCGGCCCTGAGCGTCAGCTCCGACAGCCTCGCGTTCATCATGCTCGTGTAGAGGCGCTCGACCTGCTGCTGGCGGTAGGCGCCCACCGTCGTCTGGTCGCGCAGCGGCAGCATGGTGTAGAGGCCGACCGTGGTGACCGTCGCCTCGGGGTCCGTGGCCACGGCAAACAGCGTGTCGGGGTGATCGGGAACCTGGAAGGCGGGCCTCGGCCTGGGCTTCACGGGCGGCGGGATTGCGCCGAACATCTCCTTGATGAGCCTCTCCACGTCCGCCGGGTTGAAGTCGCCCACGGCGATGACGCCCATGAGGTCCGGCCGGTACCAGTCCGCGTAGAACCGCTTGAGCGCGTCCGGCGTGAAGCGCTCGATGGCTTCCTTGCTGCCGATGGGCAGGCGCTCGCCGTAGCGGGAGTTCTTCAGCAGGACCGGCGTCTGGCGGTCCTGCATCCTGGCGTCGGCGCCGCGTCCCTGCCGCCACTCCTCGATGATGACGCCCCGCTCCTTGTCGATTGCCTCCGGATCGAACGACAGGTCGTGAGCGACGTCGCCCAGGAACAGGAAGGCCTTGCGCATTGCCTCCGGGTTGTCGGTCGGGACATGCAGCATGTACACGGTCTCGTCGAACCCGGTGTTGGCGTTCACCCCGGGACCGAGCCGCATGCCGATCGACTCCATGAACTTGACCAGGTCCTGCCTGGCGAAATTCCGGCTGCCGTTGAATGCCATGTGCTCGACGAAATGGGCCAGGCCGATCTGATCGGGATCTTCGACGACCGAGCCCACATTCACCGCCAGTCGAAGCTCGGCCCGGCGGTACGGGCGGCCGTTGACCCTGATGTAGTAGCGCAGGCCGTTCGGCAGGTACCCGATCCTGATGCGCTGATCGACCGGGACCGCCTGATCGAGGGACGCCGACAGCGCGGGGTTGGGAAGCTGCTGGTCCTGCGCACTTGCCGGGAATGCCCCTGCGAGCAGGACCCACAGAAGGAGCGACGTCCCTATCCTGTTTCGAACAGTCATGCGTATGCCTCGTACCGGATTCACGCGGTGTCAGTCGGCGCGGCCGACCCTCGAGATCGGTCACACCCCCATACGACGATCATGGGGGCTGGGCTGATCCCCGTCAAGGAGAGCCTGGGCCGGAACGCCCAGGCGGCGCGGTCCGGATCCAGGGATCGGGACGGATTACGTTCTTGATATCGCGACGAGC
>JAPKZP010000551.1 GCA_026393735.1 Acidobacteriota bacterium | reverse complement strand
GGGCGCAGGTACTCGTCGATGGAAGCCGCTGGTTTCCCTCGCGTGATGTCCCCTCCTCGGTGGGGCAACGACTCGTCGACATAGGCTCCGTGCTCGACCGGCGTGTCCGCCAACGCTGCGCCTCGGCCGACGGGCATCATGACTCGATCACCGGCCGGCCGCAAGCGCACGTAAGGCCAGCCGATGGCACGTGCCCTCCGGGTCGAACACCCGGCGGGACGGCCTGGTCGGGGCTTGGTCAAGTAGCACTGTTGTGCTACTCTCGGCTCATGATGAAGGCCGTTACACTTCGCCAGGTCGGCGGGTCGGTCGGCGCCACGTTGCCGAAAGACATGGCCGACCGCCTGCGTCTCGAGCCGGGCGATGCCGTCTTCGCCATCGAGACCGACCGCGGCGTGCTGCTGACGCCCTATGACCCCGCCATCGAACGGGCGCTCCGGGCGGCGGCCAGGACCTCGAAGAAGTACCGCAACGTGCTTCGGCAACTGGCCAAGTAGACTATGGCGTCGCGCGCGACCGAGCCCGAGTGGCTGACACGCGTCGTACTCGACGCCATCCAGACGGATCAGGTCCGCGAACACGGTGGTTTGCTGGGTCTTCGCGACGAAACCGGCCTCGAGTCGACCCTCGCTCGCCCTCGCCACAAGTGGATCTACGGGTCTGTCGCGGATCTCGCGTCGCTCGCGGCCGCCTATGCGTTCGGGCTCACTCAGAATCACCCTTACAACGACGGGAACAAACGCGTGGCCCTCGTGGCGATGCTGACGTTCCTGGCGATCAACGGACAGGACGTGGACGCCGACGACGAGGACGTCCTCTCCACGATGCTCGCGCTCGCTGCCGGCCGCCTCACCGAAGCCCAACTTGCCGCGTGGCTTCGGTCCCGCATGGTTCGGATGACGTAGCTATCTGCGTTCGCTACGCCAAGGGTGTGGTTTGCCGCCGGACGTCTCGCGAGGAGCCGCGCGCACTCGGGTCCCCTCCAACGCGCAACGCCCGCGTCACTTCACCGATCAGGCCAGTGGGATGTCTCAGTTGCTTCGCAATAGCCGCTTCGAACATGTCGTCCTGCGGCACCCGACGTCCTGTCGCTCGTCGGCTGCATGCCCGTGCTGGGCAGCGATCAGCGGCCGTTGCCCGAGGCCCCGGCTCAGTCCGGGCGCCGATCGGGCTACACCACGGCCCCGAACAGTCTGCCGACCCCGTACGTGATTGCCATGGCGAGGGCGCCCCAGAACGTCACCCGCACGGCACCGCTTGCTGCCCCTGCGCCGCCTGCGCGCGCCGCGAGACCACCGAGCACGGCCAGGAACAACAGCGACGTCCCCGTCACGGCCGGCGCCAGCACGGAGCCCGGCGTGAGCGCCGCGCACAGGAGCGGCATGGCGGCCCCGACGGCGAACGTGCCCGCCGACGCGAAGGCCGCCTGGACCGGGCGCGCGCGCTGGAGATCGGAGATGCCGAGTTCATCCCGGGCGTGGGCGCCAAGTGCGTCGTGCGCCATCAACTGATCGGCCACCTGCACCGCGAGGGCAGGTTCGAGGCCCCGTGACACGTAGATGGTCGCCAGTTCCGATCGTTCGTGGGTGTCGTCGGTCGCCAGTTCCTGACGCTCGCGGGCCAGGTCGGCGGTTTCCGTGTCCGCCTGCGAACTGACCGAGACGTACTCGCCGGCCGCCATGGACATGGCGCCTGCGACCAGCCCGGCCACGCCGGCGACCATCACGTCGCCCCTGGCGGCCCCGGCGCCTGCGACGCCGAGGACAAGGCTCGCCGTCGACACGATGCCGTCGTTGGCCCCCATGACGGCGGCCCGGAGCCATCCGATGCGTTCCGAGCGATGTCGTTCTACGTGGCTCATGGACCGTGCCATCTTGCGTTCCTCCATCGTACTGATGTGCCCGCACCCCACCGAAGCTCTCCGCCCGTGTTCACCTGACGCCCCCGGGTGTTCGACGAAGATCGGGGCTCCTGGCAGCCCGTCACCTTCCCAGAATCACGTCGATTCCCGCAAGGATCAGTTCAAGCTTGGCCTTCGGGAGCTTGCCCACGCGTTCGGTGAGTACGGTCTTGTCCAACGTTACAACCTGTGACGCATTGGCGACCGAGTCCTTCGGAAGTCCCGTGACCCGAGCAGTCAGGACCGCGTTGCCCGGGGCGTCCGCCCATCGGAGGTTGCTGGTCAGGGGCACGCACACCGCCGTCCCGAGACGACTCCGATTCAGCGCATCCCCCTGGACCACGACGACGGGTCGTCGAAACCCCGGTTCCGAACCGGTTGGAGTCCGGAGGTCCGCCCACCACACCTCGCCCTGCCCGACTACCATTCGCTGTGCTCCAGCGTCTGCCGCGCCGCCCGAGCCACGAACAGGTCGCCCTGCTCGCCCACGTGTTCGCAGACGCGGTCCATCGCCTCGGTGACGTCGTCCGGACTGTGCCGAGCGACGTACTCCCGGAGGGCACTGCTGAAGACATGGCTTCTCGACTTGCGAGTCCGGCGTGCCAGGCGTTCCGCCTGCTCGAAAACTTGGTCGGGAATAGACACCGCTGTTTTCATACCAATAGTATAACCACGAAACGAACCGGTCTCAAGTCCGCAATGCGCGGTCAGGACTCATTTGATCCTGTCGATGTCCGTCGAACTTCCTTCAGGTGGATGGAACCAATACGCGGTTCAGTCCCGCCTGGAAACCCGGCGTTGCTCCACATCCCTCGCGATGACGCGCACGACGATCTTTGCTTGAGTTTCGCTTTTGTTTCGTTTATAGTCTGTCGCAGCGAAAGTTAGACGAAACACGGCGAACCCGAGCCCAGAATCCCGAACCCCGAGCACTGGAGGCCCCATGCCTGCTACCTGCCGTGCCGATGTGGAAGCGCTGCTGCGAGCCCGAAAACTCGACCGCACGCTGGTGCCTGTCACCGCCACCAGCGGAAGCATGGTGGTCCCTGAAACCGTTCCGACGGGGTTAGCCGTTCTGGATCAACAACTTGGAGGCGGGATTCCGCTGGGGCACTTCTCGGAAATCACCGGGCCGCGTTCCTCGGGGCGTACCAGCCTCCTCATGAGCCTGCTGGCCTCGGCCACTGCCCGGGGCGACCTGGTGGCCCTTGTCGACACCTTCGACACCTTCGATGCCGCGTCGGCGGCCGCGTCAGGCGTGCGGCTGGATCACCTGCTCTGGGTGCGGGGCGACACCTGCACCCCGGCATTTCCGCTGCTCGCGACCCGGCAGACGGGCATCGACCGATCCCTCGAACGCGCTGTGAAGGCCATGAACCTCGTGCTGCAGGCTGGCGGGTTCAGTGTCGTGGTGCTGGATCTCGCCGATGCGCCAACTCAGGCTCTGCGTCGGGTTCCGACGACCACATGGATGCGGCTCCAGCGAGTGCTGGAAGGGCAGACCACGGCCGGCGTGGTGCTGGCATCGGCGCCGCTCAGCCGCAGCGCCGGCGGCGTCAGCATCACGCTGCATCAGCGAAGCGACCGCACGACAGACGCGTCGAGTGGTTTGCCGCGCGGGTCGTGGTGGCGGCCCGACGGCCAGACAACGTTCTTCCACGGCCTCGAAAGCGAGGTGCAGTTCCAGCGCGCGCGCCTGCTGCCTGGCATCACGAACACCCCCGTCCGCCTGCGGGCCTCGGCGGTCGCGTAGCTGCGACAGTTTCAACGCCTGCGCGAGGCGGCTGACGCACGCCGCATGAACGGGCATTGAAGCCGGCCGCACGGCAGAGGTCGTCTCATGATTGCGTGCCTGTATGTACCACCCCCGGCGGGCGGCGGAGCGGCGGGGTCGGCACGGTCCGGCACAAGGCTGGCCGAGGTGGCCCGTTCGTACTCGCCCCGGGTCGAAGTGCGGGACGAGCATCTCGTGCTGCTGGACCTCGAAGGCCTGACGCGCCTGTTCGGCGACGCGACGGCCATCGGCGAACGGCTGCGCCAGTCGGCCGTGGAGCAGGGGCATGCGCCGGTGCGCGTGGCGCTGGCGGGCACGCGCACGGCCGCGATCCTGCTGGCCATCGCACGGCCGGGCATCACGGTGGTGCCGGCCGGGGGAGAAGCCGCCGCACTGGCGCCGCTGCCGCTGCGCACGCTCGAAGTACTGATGTACGAGGGAGCCGAAGGCAGGAGACGGGGCAGCGTAGGGCAGGCACAGGGGCCTGCCCCTACACCGCCATCCCCGAATCCGGAAAGCCGCCCCTCGACGAAGCCCGCGACATGGAAATCGGGCGAAGCCGGAAATCCCGATCTGCTGTCCGTCGTGGCCCGTTGGGGCCTGCGCACGCTGGGCGAGTTGGCCGCGCTGCCGGCCGTGGAACTCTCAGCGCGGCTGGGGCAGGACGGCGTCCGATGGCAGCGTCTGGCGCGCGGCGACGACCCGGGGCCGCTGGCGCCAGCCACGATCGAAGAGCCGTTCGAGGCGTCGCTCGATCTCGAGTGGCCCGTCGAGGATCTCGAACCGCTGTCGTTCGTGTTCACGCGGCTGCTCGATCCGCTCTGCCAGCGCCTCGAGCGGCGCGATCGCGGCGCGGCCGTGCTGCACCTGCGCCTGCGGCTCGTCACCCGCGCCGTGCACATCCGCAGCCTGCAGCTGCCGGCGCCCATGCGCGATCCGAAAGTGCTGCGCACCCTGCTGCTCCTGGATCTCGAATCGCATCCCGCGCCGGCGGGCATCGATGTCGTCACCGTCGCCATCGATCCCACGCCCGGCCGCATCGTCCAGGAATCGCTGCTGACGCGCGCGCGGCCAGCGCCCGAGCAGGTCTCGACGCTGCTGGCGCGGCTGCAGGCGCTCATGGGGGAGACGCGCTGCGGCTCGCCGGCGCTCGTCGATTCGTACCGCCCCGGCGCGTTCGCGATGGTGCCGTTCCGTGTTGTTGATGAACCTCACGCCACGGGGCATGTGTCACTGCGCAGGCCCTTGAGCCAGGCCGTCGGCGTCAGTCTGCAAAACGCATCGCAGGGGCCGAAATCCGCGTGGGGTGACGAAGTGGGCCCCCGCGCTTCCGCCGACGGAACCCCGGAGATGCGTTTTGCCGGCTTGCGCGAGTGGGCCAGCGAACGTGACGCATGCCCCGTGGCCATCCTGCGCCGCTTCCGCCTGCCCATTCCCGCGCGCGTGCTCATCGAGCACGGCCGTCCGCTGAGCGTGCGCACGGATCGGCAGAGCCTGCAGGGCGGTCGCGTACAGGCCTCGGCCGGGCCGTGGCGCACATCGGGCGACTGGTGGAAGACGGCCGCTGATGCCGGGACTGCGGAACTGGCATCGCTGCGCGGGCGCGTCGGCTGGAACCGCGACGAGTGGGACGTGGCGCTCGGCGACGGCGGCGTCTACCGCATCTTCGAAGACCGCGACAGCGGGCGGTGGTTCGTGGATGCGGTGGTGGACTGAAGACAGGCGAGAGGCGAGGGGCGAGAGGACTGAAGGCAACACACGTGTACATCGAACTCCACTGCTCATCGGCCTTCAGCTTCCTCGAGGCGGCGTCGCTGCCGGAGACGCTCGTCGAACGTGCGGCGGCGCTGGGCTAT
>JAPKZP010000184.1 GCA_026393735.1 Acidobacteriota bacterium | reverse complement strand
GACGGTGATGTCGCCGAGCTTGCCGGGCTTCAGCGATCCCTTGATGTTCTCTTCGAACGCCGCGTAGGCGCCGTTGATCGTGTAGGACTTCAGGCCTTCCATCCGCGACATCTTCTGGTCGCCATAGAACACGGAGCCGTCCTGCAGCCGCCGCGTGACCGTCGCGTAGTAGTTGGGAATCGGATCCACGTCCTCGACCGGGGCATCGGTGCCGTTGGCGATCATGGCGCCCGTCTGCATGAGCTTCTGCCACACGTACGCCCCCTCCTCGGCCCGCTTCGGGCCCAGGCGCGCGAGGACGTACGGCGCGTCCGACGTGCAGTGAATGCCCTGCATCGCGGCGATGACGCCGAGCTTGCCGAACCGGGCGATGTCGGCCGCGTTGAGATGCTGCGTGTGCTCATCCCGCCACCGCAGGTCCTTCTTGGCGGGGTTGGCCCTGAAGATCTCCTCGTAGATGTTCAGGACTTCGCGGTTCGCGCGGTCGCCGATGGCGTGGATCCCCAGTTGATACCCGTTCGCCATGGCGAGCTTTGCCGTTTCCCTGAGTTCCTCGATCGGCGTCGTGTTCAGCCCGGCGTGGCCCGGAAGGTCCGTATACGGCTCGAGCAGCCATGCGCCGCGCGATCCGAGCGCCCCATCCATGTAGGCCTTGACGGCGCGAATCGTGAGGTGGTTGTTCCCGAGCCCGATCGCGCGGTACTTCGCCAGGTTCTGCGCGAGCTTCGCGTTGCTGTCTCCCACCATCACGTAGAGCCGGACCCCCAGTTTGCCTTCCTGGACGACACGCTTGACGAGGTCGATCGTCTGAAACGACTCACCCGCGTCGTGGAACGTCGCGATGCCTTTCGACAGACACTCCCGGTCGGCGAGCGCGATGATGCGCCGCGACTCGGCCTCGAGATCCGCAGCCGTCATCTTCGCGCGCGAGGCGCTCCGGGCCTGGCCGATCAATCCCGACGCCGTCTCGCGAAAGACACCGATCGGATTGCCCCGCGCGTCCTTCAGGATCTCGCCGCCGGCCGGGTTGGGTGTGTCCCTCGTCACCCCCGCCAAGGCCATCGCCCTGGCGTTCGCGAACGTCGCGTGCCCGCTCGCGTGCGTGAGGATGACCGGGTTGTCCGGAGACACCGTGTCGAGCGACTCGTGGGTCGGAAACCCTTCAACGTTCGGCTGGGGACGGCTGGTCCACTTCTCCTGGTGCCACCCGCGCCCGACGATCCACTCGCCTGGCTTCGCCTGCTTCACGGCCTCAGCCACCATTCCGACAATCTGATCCCAGCTGGTGGTGGGCATCAGCTCGAGGCCGAGCTTGGCCTGTCCGATGCCGAGAAAGTGCCCATGGCTCTCCACGATCCCCGGCACGGCCAGCGCGCCCTTGAGATCGATGACCGTCGTCGATGCCGCAATATATGGCGTGACGTCGGCCTCCGAGCCGATCGCCACAATCGTGTCGCCGCGCATGGCGACGGCGCGCGCCTCGGGGCGGCTGTCGTCGACTGTCACAATCTTCCCGTTCTGCAGGACGAGTGTTGCCGGCTCGACTCTGGCGGGCGCCTGGGCGCCGGGGCCGGCCACCCCAGTCACGGCCACGGCCAGGACCATCAGGATGAGGACACGCACTGAGCCACGCACGCCAGTCGCCACGGCACACCTCCTGTCGAGACCTCGCGCGCGAAACCTGCCGGGATGCGATCGGGTCTCACACGCGCAAATCGGGTGGCATGTTACCATTTCCTGTCTTGCCCCTTTTCACTGCGGAGGATGCATTCATGTCTCGTGTCTCTGTGATGCTGATGCTGGTCGTTGCGATCGTGAGCCTGGGCTTCGTTGTGGTGCCGGCCACGGCGCAGGTTCCCAGACCGGATGAAACCAAAGCTGCCGTCCCGGCGCTCGATGCCATGCACGAAGTCATCATGCCGATGTGGCATGAGGCGTGGCCCAACAAGGACTACAAGGCGCTCGCCGCCATGGTGCCTGCGCTCGACACGCACATGGCGGCCATTGCCGCGGCTGAACTGCCGGGAATCCTGCGGGACAAGGCGCCCCAGTGGAAGACGGGCGTGGCCGATCTTCAGACCTGCGTCACCGCGTTCAAGGCGGCGGTGACCGCGGGCGACAATGACGCGCTGTTGAAAGCGGCCGAAAAGCTCCACGCCCAGTACGAGAGCCTCGGCAAGATCATCCGGCCGGTCCTCAAGGAGATGGAGGACTTCCACGCGTCGCTGTACGTGCTCTACCACTACCAGTTGAACCCGTTCCAGCCCGCCAAGGCGATGGACACTGTCCAGACCCTGAAGGTCAAGATGGACGTCCTCAACAAGGCCACGTTGCCCGACCGGCTCAAGGCGAAGACCGACGGCTTCACGGCGCAACGCGCAGAACTCTCCAAGGCCGTCGATGCGGCCGTGGCGTCGCTCGCCACCAAGGACGAGACGAAGATCAAGGCCGCCATCGACACCATGCACGGCGCGTACGAGGCGCTCGAGCAGGTCTTCAAGTAGACGCGTACGGTCGGAATCCCTGCCATCGTGGGCAGGGATTCCGACCGCAGTTTCTCCAACCTCCCGCCACCCGGCCTGCCGTCTCGTCGCACTTCGATCCGTGAATTCCCACGCACTCACGCGCCAAACTGTTGACGCACGGCGAGTTCCACGTCGGTCTCATGACGCTGGGCTGCCCACGCTCGCGCGCCGTTGCACACGCCTGCACTGGGCATCGGACTTGCTCATCTTCCCGGTATGGCGGCCCGCGCTCCGCGTGCCGGACACTTCGAGAGAGGCGGGGGCACGACAGCCCCGAGAATCCAGATGCAGCAGCACGAAGCCTACGCTCATGTCCCGGAACTGGCCGCCAAGACGCTCGCGTGCGCGGTGATCAAACAGGCGCTGGCCGATGCGCTCGACCCGACGCTGCCCGCGGAGGTCCGTCGCGACGCCATGTCGTTTCTGTCGGGGAACGACTGGTACCGCCAGTGGTGCAGCGTCGCCGGCTTGAGACCGGTTCGCCTGCTCTCGCGCCACGTGGTGGCGTAACGCCCCGACGCCCCGACGGAACCGGCCGCTCTCCCGGCCGTGCTACACTCCCGGCCCATGCCGGCGCCGCGGCGTGTCCGCACGGTCTGCCCACGGAACTGCTACTGCACCTGCGGGATGCTCGTCACGCTTGACGAGCACGACCGCATCACGTCGATCGAAGGCGACCCCCTGAATCCCGCCACGCGCGGGCACGTCTGCCTGAAAGGCCTGAGTTACGCCAGGCGCACCACCTATCCCGACCGACTGCTGACGCCGCTGCGCCGCCGAGCCTCGGGTTCGGACTTCGACCCGATCGCGTGGGACGACGCGCTTGGAGAGATCTGCGAGGCGCTGACACGGGCTCGTGACGCGCACGGCCCGCAGGCGGCCCTCTACTACGAAGGATCGGGATCGCACGGCGCGCTCGGCGGCCTGTCGATGGCGTTCTGGCGCCAGTTCGGCGGGTGCACGACGACGTTCGGCGACCTCTGCTGGCCCGCCGGGCTCGAGGCGACGCGCCTGACCTACGGCGACAACCGCCATAACCACCCGCGCCTCACCGTCGAGAGCCGGTTCATCCTGATCTGGGGCCACAACCCGGCCGAAACCAACGTCCATCAGTGGCGCCTGATTCTGGACGCCCAGGCGCAGGGGGCTCGCGTCGTCGTGGTCGACCCGCGCGCGACCGATACGACCGACGCCGCCGACGTGCACCTGCGTCCGCGTCCCGGGACCGACGCGGCTCTGGCCCTCGGGCTGGCCCGGGTCATTGTCGATGCCGGGCTTCACGATGCGGCCTTTCTCGCCGACCACGCGAGCGGGTTCGAGGACTACCGCGCGCGGCTGGCCGACTATCCGGTTAGTCGAGTCGCGGACATCACCGGCGTCGACGCGGCCGCGATCCGCGCGCTCGCAGTCGACTACGCGCGGACGAAGCCGGCGCTGCTCATGGCGGGCTTCGGCCTCCAGCGGCATCACCGCGCCGGCCAGACCATGCGGGCGGTCGCGCTGCTGCCGGCGCTGACCGGCAACGTCGGCGTCGCAGGCGGCGGCTGGCAGTACGCCAACCTCGCGAGCCACTGCCTGCGCGACCTGCCGCTGCCGCCTGAACCGCCCGGCATGCGCGGCATCCCCGTTTCCCAACTGGCGAAGCACCTCGAAGGCCTTGATGCGCCGCCGATTCGCGCCGCCTGGATCGAGCGCGGCAATCCGGCCGCCCAGAACCCCGCCGCGCCGCGCATCCGACAGGCCTTGTCGGCCCTCGATCTCGTCGTCGTCGTGGACCAGTTCATGACGCCCACCGCGCGGCTCGCGCACATCGTCCTCCCGGCGAAGTCGCTGTTCGAGGAGGAGGATCTCGTCACCGCGTACTGGCATCCGTACCTGCAGTGGCGCGCCCGCGTGCTCGATCCGCCTGGAGCGGTGAAGCCGGAGAGCGAAATCTGGCGGCTGCTCTGCGGCCGCTTCGGTTACGACACGCGCTACTTCCCCGCAGACCGGCGCGCCTTTCTTCGTGAGTTGCTGCCGGAGGGACATGCCGATGCGATCGAGGTCCTGCCCACGCGCCCGATGGATCTGTCGGGACGCGGAGACGTCGCATTCGCAGATCGCCGCTTCCCCACGCCGTCGGGCAAGGTCGAGTTCAACTGTCCGGAGGCCCGAACCCGCTGGCAGGTGGACTCGCTCCCGGACTACGTTCCGCTCGACGAAGGCTGCGCGTCACCGCTCCGCGATCGCTATCCGCTGCAGCTCCTGTCGTGCAAGACGCGCGATCGCATTCATTCGCAGTTCGGCAACCTCGACTGGGTGCGCGAGGTCGAGCGTCCCCACGTCCTGGACATTCACCCGGACGACGCGCAGGGTCGGGGCATCGGGGACGGGAACCGCGTAGCGGTCTGGAATGCGCGCGGTCGCGTGGAACTCGAGGCACGGGTGACGGCGGCTGTGCGGCCCGGTGTGGTGCACGTGCTCGAGGGCTGGTGCCACGAGGGAGACCCCGACGTGAACGCGCTGACGGACGAAGGCGTAACGGACATGAATCACGGGGCGACCTTC
>JAPKZP010000233.1 GCA_026393735.1 Acidobacteriota bacterium | reverse complement strand
GCGTTCTTTTTGCCCACACGCCAGAACAGGGTGCGTTCAGGCATCGCCGTCGTTTTGCCGGTCAGCAAGGGCATGAGGCTGATGCCATCGAGCCGCTTCTGGCCCACTTCTGCATCGGCGAGTTCCAATGCGGTCGCCGTCGCGTCGATAGAGGCAACGGGAGCATCAACGATCCGGCCTGCCGGGATGTGATTCCTCCATGAGACGATGAAGGGCACGCGAATGCCGCCTTCCCACACTTCGCCCTTGCCGCCGCGCAACGGCGCATTGCTGGAGGTGAGTTCTTTGGTCGGCCCGCCATTGTCGCTGAGGAAGATGACGAGCGTGTTCTCCTCGATACCGCCGTCGCGGAGTTGGGCGAGCACCTTGCCCACGCTGTCATCGAGATGGGCGAGCATCGCGGCGAAGATGCGACGATGGATGTCCCCGATGTGCACGAACTTCTTCATGTAGCCGTCGGCGCCCTGCATCGGGCTGTGGACGGCATTGTAGGCGAGGTACAGAAAGAACGGCTGTGCGCGATGCCGCCCGATGAAGTCGCAGGCCTCGCGCGTGAAGGCGTCGGTGAGGTTCGCTTGCTCATCCACCGACTGGCTGCCGCGCAACAGCGGGTTGTCGGTGTCGTATTCGGGTTCGTTGGAGCCGAGATGCGTGCTCCACACGATGCGGCCATCGGGTGCCGTCCAACGGCCCTGCCCGCCATCGGGCAGTGTCTTGCGGCGCAGCCAGGTCGTGACGCCCGGCCACGGCGGCGGCACATAGTAATGACCCTCGCGCAGAAAGCCGAAGAACTCATCAAAGCCGCGCCGCTGCGGATGGAACTCCGCCGTCCCGCCCAGATGCCACTTGCCCACCAGCCCCGTCGCGTAGCCCGCATCACGCAGGCGATCGGCGAGGGTCTTTTCCGCCACCGGCAAGCCAATGCCGGGCGCGGCATTCTTTGCGCCGATGGGATTGAACTCAAAACCGAACCGGGTCTGGTAGCGGCCCGTCATCAGCGCCGCGCGCGAGGCCGCACAAAACGGCGCGGTGACATACCCGCTCGTGAAACGCGCCCCGCCTGCCGCCAGCGCGTCGAGGTGCGGCGTCGGAATCTCCTTCCCGCCGTAACCGCCCAGCTCGCCGTAGCCGAGATCGTCGGCGACGATGAAGATGACATTGGGGCGCTGCTGTTGCGCAGCGAATGACGAAGCTCGAATGCCGAGTGTCGATAGCAGCAGCGCGAGGAGTGTGCAACGTCGTTTCATCAGGACAGGTCGGCTTTTTCCACCGGGAGGAATTCGTTCAAACGGTAGGCACCGCTGACCGTATCGGCCTCGCGCTTGTTCTGGCGCTGCGGATGATGGCCATCCTTGGAATGCGAATCCACCTCAAGCTGCACGCCGTCGCGCACCTCGGTGTTCTTGTTTGGAATGGGCGTGAGGAAATGACTCGCATCGAATTTGGCGTCGAACGTCTCGTGAATGACCGCCGCAGGTTCGGCGGCGCGCAGCGCGGCCGGCGGCGCGACCAGCAGGACGCCAAGGATGATTGATATGCGGCTCATGGCTTCTGCTTCCTCCACTGGTGCGCACTAGCCCCGGTGCCAAGGGTCGGGAACGCGCAAATCCGCACCCGCGGCGCGCCCATTGAAATCAAGGTCACCGTTTCCTCCGGTTGTCGGTCGGGTATCCAGAACATGTCGAATCCGCGCAACGCGTCGACCGAGACCAGCCGCTGGCCGGAAGGCTTGGCTTCAGGTGCACTCATCTTGGAGTCTCCGCCTGTTTCTTGTCCGGGGACATCACGGGACGCGATGCCGCGCGGGCGCGGGCGCCGGCAGCCGGGTCGAGTTGCGCGAGTATGCCTTTCGCAGGGCGAGCCCTTTTCGCCGCGCAGTTGAGGGGCGAAGCTGCGGCCGTCCAGCTTCACGCCCTCCGGCAGCTTCGCGCCCCCGAGGTCGGCGAACGCGGCGAAGAAGTCGCTGAAGTCCACGAGGTCATCGCGCACCTCGCCGGCCGGGGTGACGCCGGGCCAGTTGCAGATCAGCGGGACGCGGCTGCCGCCTTCGAGCAGCTTGAGCTTGTGGCCGACGACGACGCGGCCGTTGACGGTCGCGGTCTTCGTATAGCCGCCCGCGGTGCCGTTGTCGCCGGCGAAGACGACGAGCGTCTTCTCCCGGAGATGGAGCCGGTCGATCTCGGCCACCAGCTTGCCGACGAGCTTGTCCATGTACTCGATGTTGTCGGCATAGAGACACGCCTCGTCCGCTCCCGGCTTGCTGTCGGGCGTGCGGACGATGGTGCCGTGGATGTGCGCCATCGGGTAGCGGCCCGTGAGCAGCACGCAGCGCGACGGCGCGCACTGCGGCATCGCGTAGCAGGTCGAGAAGCGCAGGCCGCCCTTGGCCAGCGCGTCCAGGTTCGGCGTCTTGAAAGCTCCGCCCGTGCAGCCGAGGTTGCCGAGGCCGACGTCGTCGGCGAGGATCATGATGATGTTCGGTTTCGCCGCTTGCGCCGCATCGGCGGCGGGCAAGGCGTCCGGCGGCCCCAGCAGCAGGGCGACGAGGGCGAGGACGATCCGTTTCATCCGCGCATCTCATCACAGCGGGCGCGCAAAGACAAGCGTGCCGGCATCCTCAGGGATGAGCGGGAAGGG
>JAPKZP010000598.1 GCA_026393735.1 Acidobacteriota bacterium | reverse complement strand
TCAGCGAAGTCGGGCGTGTTGGCAATGCGCGCCAGCTGGTCCAGCTCCTGGTCCAGGTGGTAGTCGATGCGGTCAACGCCGGCCGCCTGGTTCATCAGTTGCTTGGTCACGGCCACGGCAGGCGCTGGTGTGCTCGCCGCCAGCCGCGCAATGGCCAGCACGTCGGCGTCGAAGGTTGCCGTGGGCGCCACACGCGTAATGAGACCCCAGGCGAGCGCCGTCGCCGCATCGAGTCGCGGATTCAGGAACACCAGCTCCAGGGCCCGGCGCAGGCCGATCATGCGAGGGAGGAAGAACGTCGAGCTTTCGGCGCCCGTGAGACTCGTCTTCCCGTAGGCCCATTCGAACGTCGCGCGATCCGAGGCGACGACGAGGTCGCAGGCGATCGCAATGCCTAGACCGCCGGCTGCCGCCATGCCGTCGACCGCGGCGATGAAGGGTTTGGGCGCCCGGCGAATCTCGGAGATCGTGCTGTGGATGTACTCGAGGATCTGCTTGAAGACAGCGCCGTAGCCTTCGTCTGCCGGCCTCGCACCGGGGCTGAGATACGCAAGGTCGTCGGAACGGCCGCCGGCGCGGATGTACTTCAGATCCGCCCCGCTGCAGAAGACCCCGCCCTCGCCCCGCAGCACCACCGCGCGGATGGACTCGTCCCGCGCGCACTGCAGTCCAGCCTTGCGCAGGTCCCGCGCCGTGTCGACGTCGAGCGAATTGAAGCGATCGCGGCGATCGATGGTGATGACCGCCACGGCGTCGTGCCGGTCGACTCGGATGTGTGTCATGCGGCCCTCAACAGATCCGGGGCAACGGTTCCCCCTCGGGCTCGGCGAGCATCCGGCGGCCCAGCCCCGTGTCGAGGATGACGGCGCCTGCATGCTGCTCGATGCAGCGGCCGACGATCACCGCGTCACGACCGAGGGGGTGTGCGCGCAGCGCGGCGAGCACGGCGTCGGCGCGGTCCGGCCGTACGCCGATGACGGCCTTGCCTTCGTTGGCGACCACCAGCGGATCGATGCCCAGCAGATCGGTCGCGCCGCGCACGGCCTCGCGGACGGGCACCATCAGCTCGTTCAGGAGGATCCCGACGCGTCCTTTGGCCGCCATCTCGTGCAGTGCGCTCGACAGGCCGCCCCGGGTGGGGTCCTTCATGGCGACGATCCCGCCGCCGGCCGCGTCGAGCGCCGCCCGCACGAGCCCGTTGATCGGCGCCACGTCGGATCGCAGGTCGCCCTCGAGGGCCAGCCCGTGGCGCGCCGCCATGACCGCCATACCATGATCGCCGACGGAACCTGTGACGATGACCACGTCACCCGGACGCAACCCGGCATCGGTCACGACGCGATCGCACAACGCGACGCCGGCGGTGTTCAGGATGATTCCGTCGAGTTCGCCGCGGCCCATCACCTTCGTGTCCCCCGTGACGATGGGGGCATGCGCTTCCTCGCATGCCTGGCGGATCGACGCGTAGATGCGTTCGAGGTCCGTCCTCGCAAACCCCTCTTCGACGACGATCGCGCAGGTCAGCGCCGTGACCTCGGTGGCGCCCATCATGGCGAGGTCGTTCACGGTTCCTGACACGGCGAGGCGTCCGATGTCGCCCCCCGGGAAGAAGATCGGATGGACGACGTGGGAATCGGTCGTGATGACCAGCCAGCGGTCGCCCACGCGGATGGCTGCCCCATCGTCCATAGCCGAGAGGCCGATCCCGTCCACCGGCGTGTCTCCGAGGCCCGCGAGGCAGACGTGCTCGATCAGGGCACGCATCGCGCGTCCACCCGCGCCGTACTTCATGCCAATCCTGTCGTCGACGAACCCACGACTGATCACGCGATGCCTCCGAGATCGGGGTGGCCGCCGTACTGATGCCAAATCTTGCAGCTGCCCTCGCTGCTCACCATGCAGGCGCCGACGGGCCGCTCCGGCGTGCAGTCCTTGCCGAACAGTGTGCAGTCGGTGGGCGATGACAAGCCCGACATGATGTCGCCGCAGATGCAGGCGTGCGCCAGCGCCGGCGGAGCGCAGTCCCAGAGCGTCGTGAGGTCGATCGTGAACCGCCGCCGGGCGTCCACATGGGCGAACTCGTCGCGGAGACGGAGGTTGCCGTTCGGCACGTGCGCGATTCCTCGCCAGCGTCCACCCGTCGGCTGGAACACCTTCCAGAGCTGCTCCTGCGCGCGAAGGTTGCCCTCGCGCGACACGCAGCGCGGATACATGTTCGCGACCTGGGGTGTCCGGTCGCGGATGAGCTCCAGCAGCTTCACGAGGCCCGCGAGAATGTCGAGCGGCTCGAACCCGGCCACGACCACGGGGAGGTGGTGGCGCTCGACGAACGGTTCGAAGACGCCCCAGCCGGTAATCGTCGCCGCATGGCCGGCGGCCAGGAATCCCTCGACCCTGGTCTCCGGCATTTCCGCCACGATCTCCATGACCGGTGGAATGTACTTGTGCGCCGACAGGATCGAGAGATTCTCGGGCAGGCCCTTGAGCACGATGGCCGCCGTGGCCACCGCGGTGGTTTCGAAGCCGGTGGCGAAGAACACCACGGGCTCCTTCAGGCGCTCGGCCAGTTCGACGGCCTGGCTCGCACTGTAGAGGATGTGGACCTTCGCGCCCTCGGCCTGCGCATCCGCAAGCGACATCGACGTTCCCGGCACCCGCACCATGTCGCCGTAGGTGGCGATGTGCACGCCCTGGCGCGCCAGCACCACGCCTTCATCCACTTCGGGGGTGTCGGTGATACAGACCGGGCAACCCGGCCCCATGATGACGTTCAGCGCCTTCGGGAACGTCGCACGCAAGCCATACTTGGCGATGGCCTGTTCGTGGCTGCCGCAGACATGCATCACGGAGACCGGCGAGCGCCCGAGTTCCGTGGTGAGCCGCTCCAGCGCCGCCATCATGGCCCGCGCCCGCACCGGGTCGCGGAACTTCAGCTCGCGGACGGCGCGGTCGACCTCAGGCCCGGTCATCGCGAGGCTCCCGCGTGCCGGCAATCTCGGCGCGCACGTCGCCGGCCATGAGATCCTCCTGGTCGGCGGCCTTCAGCAGTTCTTCGAACAGCGCCAGTGTCTCGCCGATCTCGCTCTCGGGAATGCGGCGGATGGCGAAGCCCACGTGATTGAGGATGTAGTCGCCGACGGCGACCGGCTCATCGACGACGTCGAGGAGCACCTGCCGTCTCACACCCCAGAAATCCACGGTGGCGACGTTGCCGTTGATTTCGACGACCTTGCCCGGTACGCCTAGGCACATAGTCCCTCCGACACGACCTGGCTTCCTGACGCCAGCACGGCACTGGCGATGACGGCCTGCCCGAGCGCGATGCCACCGTCGCCCGGAGGCACCGTGGCGTGCCGCAAAACGTCCACGTGCGGGCCGAGCAGCCGCGGCACCGACTCGGCGAGCCGGGCGTTCTGGAACACGCCGCCCGTCAGCACGACCGGTATGCGGCCCGTGCCCGCGAGGACGCGCGTGACAGCGTCGGCTGTCGCGGCGGCCAGCGTGTTGTGGAAGCGCGCCGACACCCTCGCCGGCGAGCGGCCATCGATCAGATCCGCGGTGAGCGCGCGGACGGCCAGCCTGAGGTCGATCTCGACCAGTTCCGGGCGTCCGCCCAACTCGAACTCGTAGACGCCATCTTCCATCGGATCGGCGATCAGATTCCACTCCATCGCCACCTGGCCCTCGAACCGGGCGACCACCCGGGCGAGCCCGATCGCGCCGATCGCGTCGAAGTAGCGGCCGACGCCGTGTGCCATCGGCGTGTTGATCCGCTGGTCGAGCATCTGCTGCACCGTCGTGAGATCTCTCCGGGCAATATCCGCGAAGACGGGCAGGCGATCGATCGGAGGGGCCCCATCGAAGGCGTCGTCGAGGAGCGCCAGCGCCTGGCGCCAGACCTGGCGGATGGCCGTGTCGCCGCCCGCGAGACGGATGGGCCGGAACGTCGCGGCGCGAGAGAACCGCGTGTAGTCCGCCACGAGGATCTCGCCGCCCCATGCCGCGCCGTCGGTGCCGTACCCGGTGCCGTCGTAGGCGACCCCTACGACGCGCCCGTCGAGCCCGTGTTCCGCCATGACGCTCGCGACGTGCGCATGGTGATGCTGCACCGCAATCTTGGTGGCCTCCGAGCGTGAGCGCGCGTAGCGCGTCGACAGGTAGTCCGGGTGCAGGTCGTGGGCGATCGCGCCGATCCGCGCGCCGAGGAATCGTTCCATGCGGGCGATGGCATGCTCGAACGCCTCGTAGGTCTCGAGGTTCTCGAGGTCGCCGATGTGGGGGCCGAGGTACGCCGCGTCACCGACACCCACACAGAAGGTGTTCTTGAGCAGGGCCCCGCACGCCAGCACGGGGACCGTGAACGGCGTGGACACCGTCACCCCGCGGGGAACGTAGCCCCGCGACCGCCGCAGGACAACCGGCGCGCCGGCAATCACGCGCGTGACCGAGTCGTCGCATCGCGTGTCGATCTCCCGGTCGTGCAGGAGGAAGACGTCCGCGATCGCGCCGAGGCGCGCGACCGCCTCGTCGTTCCGGTAGGCGAGGGGTTCGTCGGAGAGATTCCCCGAGGTCATGACGAGCGGCCGATCCACCGCGGCCATCAGCAGGTGGTGCAGTGGGGTATAGGGCAGCATCAGGCCGATCAGCGGGTTGCCGGGCGCGACGGAGTCGGCGACAGGCGCCGACGCGCGGCGTCGGAGAAGAACGATCGGCCGTTCGATCGACATGAGCAGCCGTCGCTCGTCGTCGGTGACCTCGGCGAGGGCATCCGCCCGCGACACGTCGCGGACCATGACGGCGAACGGCTTCTCGTCACGCCGCTTGCGCCGGCGCAGTTCGGCGATGGCCGCAGGATTGGTCGCATCGCAGGCCAGGTGGAAGCCGCCAAGGCCCTTGATGGCCACGATCTGCCCGGCGGCGAGCGCCGACGCGGC
>JAPKZP010000396.1 GCA_026393735.1 Acidobacteriota bacterium | reverse complement strand
CGCGACGAATATGACGCGCACATCCGCGATCACCGGTGCCCGGCGGGCGTGTGCAAGGCGCTGATTCACTACGACATCGACCCGGCGAAGTGCGACGGCTGCCATGCCTGCGTGACGGCATGCTCGACCGGCGCCATCACCGGCCAGGTGAAGTACCCGCACCTGCTGAAACAGGACCTGTGCATCAAGTGCGGCGCGTGCATGGACGCGTGCAAGCGCGACGCCGTGGTGTGCGAGTGAGGTCCCGGATCCCGGAGTGCAGGAGGCCGCAATGAAGCTCGTGAACGTCACGATCGACGGCATCAAGACCGAGGCCGAGGACCGGACGCCGCTCATCCAGGTCGCACAGAAGGCCGGCGTGAAGATCCCGACCCTCTGCCACAACACGCTCCTCGAACCGTACGGCGTGTGCCGCATCTGCACGGTGGAAGTCCACATGCGGGGCCGGGTCCGCCTCGTCACGGCGTGCAACTATCCCGTCACCAACGGCATCGAGGTCTTCACGCAGACGGACCGCGTCCGCCGGGCGCGGACGCTCATCATCGAGTGGCTGCTCGCCCGCTGCGGCCAGGTGCCGATCCTGAACGCCCTCGCCGCCGAGTACGGGGTCACCGAGCCGCGCTTCGGGCGCGGTGACGACACCTGTATCCTCTGCGGCCTCTGCGTGCGCATGTGCTCGGACGTCGTCGGTGCGAACGTCCTGGGCTTCTTCAACCGGGGCACGACGCGCTACGTCGGCACGCCGTACGACGAGCCGTCGGACAAGTGCATTGCCTGCGGCGCCTGCGCCCTGGTCTGCCCCACCGGCTGCATCACGATAGACGACGAGGCCGAGCAGATCCGCGGCGAACTGCCGCTCGGGCCGATGACGTCCATCTACATTCCGACGATGCAGGCCGTGCCGCACCAGCCCGTGATCGACGCCGAGTCGTGCATCCACTTCAAGACCGACGGGTGCCGCGTGTGCGCGACGGTGTGCGAGGCCAAGGCCATCGATCACGGACAGCAGGACCGCCACGAGGAGATCCAGGTCGGATCCATCATCGTCGCCACGGGGTTCCAGCCCGTCGACGCGAACCGGGTCCCGCAGTACGGGTACGGCCGGTACCCGAACGTGTTCACGGCGCTGCAGATCGAGCACATGGTCAACGCCTCCGGGCCGACCAACGGACAGGTCGTCCTGAAAGACGGCGAGAAGCCGAAGTCGGTGGGCATCATCCACTGCGTGGGCTCGCGCGACAAGAACACGCACGAGTACTGCTCGCGCGTCTGCTGCATGTACTCGCTGAAACTGGCGCACCTGGTGCACGAGCGCAGCGACGCGAAGATCTACAACTTCTACATCGACATGCGCGCCGCCGGGAAAGGCTACGAGGAGTTCTACAACCACCTCCTCGAGGAAGGCTGCGAGTTCATCCGGGGCCGGGTCGCCGAGGTGTCCGACTGGGCGGTCACGCCCATGGAGCAGGGCAAGCTGGTCATCCGCGTCGAAGACACGCTGGCCGGCATGGTCCGCCGCATCCCCGTCGACATGATCGTGCTCTCCACCGGCCTCGAAGCGCGCGAGGACGCGGACGAGGTCCGGCGCATGTTCAACATGTCGTGCTCGAGCGAGGGCTTCTTCCTGGAACGGCATCCCAAGCTCGCCCCGGTGTCGACGTTCACCGACGGCGTCTTCATCGCGGGCTGCGCCCAGGGGCCCAAGGACATTCCCGACACCGTGGCGCAGGCAGGCGCGGCAGCCGCCGAGGCGATGGCGCTCATCGACAAGGGGAAGGTGGAACTCGAAGCCTACACGGCGTGGATCGAGGAAGAGCAGTGCTCGGGCTGCCAGATCTGCGTGCCGCTCTGCCCCTTCAGCGCGATCGAGTTCAACAAGGACAAGAAGGTGTCGCAGTTGAACGAGGCCCTGTGCAAGGGCTGCGGCACCTGTGTCGCGGCGTGCCCGTCGCACGCCGCGCAGCAGCACCACTTCACGGACGCCCAGATCATGGCCGAAATCGAAGGCGTTCTGGTGCCGTAGGAGCGTACGCCCATGGCAACAGCAGCATACGAGCCCCGCATCGTTGCGTTCTTCTGCAACTGGTGCACCTACACGGCCTCGGACCTCGCCGGCACGGCGCGGCTCGCCTACGAGCCCAACGCGCCGGTGATCCGCGTCATGTGCTCGGGCCGCGTCGATCCCCAGTTCGTGCTGAAGGCGCTCCAGGAGGGGGCCGACGGCGTGCTCATCGGCGGCTGTCATCCCGGCGACTGTCATTACCAGGAAGGCAACTACAAGGCGCTCCGGCGCTTCCGCCTGCTGAAGCGGGTGCTGACGCAGTTCGGGGTCGAAGACGAGCGGGTCCGGCTCGAGTGGATTTCGGCGAGCGAAGGCGACCGCGTCCAGCACGTCATCAACGAGATGACGCATCAGCTGCGCGCGCTCGGACCCTTCCACCAGGCAAGGAGCTGACGATGGCGCAGAAACCAAAGGTCGCGTTCTACTGGTGCGCCTCCTGCGGTGGGTGCGAGGAGGCCGTGGTCGATCTCGAGGAGAACATCCTCAAGGTCGTCGACGCGGTCGACATCGTGCTCTGGCCGGTGGCGATGGACTTCAAGAAGAAGGACATCGAGGCCATGGAGGACGGGTCGATCGCCGTCGCCTTCATCAACGGGGCCGTCCGCATGTCCGAGCAGGAGGAGTGGGTTCACCTGCTGCGCAAGAAAGCCCAGATGGTCGTGGCCTTCGGCGCCTGCGCCCACCTCGGCGGCATTCCCGGCCTCGCCAACCTGAACACGAAGCAGCAGGTCTTCGACACCTGCTACCGCGACGTGCCGTCGAACGACAACCAGGCAAAGACCGTGCCCGGGCTCGACTCGACCGTCGACGGGCATCACCTGCATCTGCCGGTGTTCTGGGACACGGTGAAGTCCCTGGCCCAGGTGATCGACGTCGACTACTACCTGCCCGGCTGCGCGCCGCCGCCGGATCTGATCTGGGGCGCGATCAACGCAATCCTGACGGGCCAGTTGCCGCCGAAGGGCGCGGTACTGAGCCCCAACAAGGCCTGCTGCGACGACTGCCCGCGCAAGGACACCAAGCCCGACAAGATCGAAATCAGCGAGATCAAGCGGCCCGCGACCCACCTCATGGATCCCGAGCTCTGCTTCATGGCCCAGGGATTCATCTGCATGGGGCCCGCCACGCGGTCGGGCTGCGGCAACCGGTGCATTGAGGGCAACATGCCCTGCCGCGGCTGCTTCGGGCCGATGGACGACGTCTACGATCAGGGCGCGAAGTTCCTGTCGGCCTTCGCGTCCATCCTGGCACCGAAGGACGAAGCCGGCATCGACAAGCTGCTGGATCAGATTCCGGATCCGACCGGAACCTTCTACCGCTTCTCGCTGCCGACCTCGCTTCTCCACCGTCGCAAAACTGGGGCACCCGTATGACACAGCGCATCACCATCGATCCGATCACCCGCCTGGAAGGCCACGGCAAGATCGAGATCTTCCTCGACGACCAGGGTGAGGTCGCCAACGCCTACCTGCAGATTCCCGAACTGCGCGGCTTCGAGCGGTTCTGCCTCGGCCGGGCCGCAGAAGAGATGCCGCGCATCACGCAGCGGATCTGCGGCGTCTGCCCGTCGGCGCACCACATGGCGTCCGCTCGTGCCCTCGACGCGCTGTACCACGTGGACCCGCCGCCGGCGGCGCACAAGCTCCGCGAGCTCTTCTACAACCTCTTCACGTTCGAAGATCACACGCTGCACTTCTACTTCCTGGGCGGGCCGGACTTCATTGTCGGGCCCAGCGCGCCGGCCGCCGAGCGCAACGTGGTCGGGGTCATCGCCAAGGTCGGCCTGGAAATCGGCGGCAAGGTCATCGAGGCGCGGAAGAAGGCGCGGCACTTCATGGCGGAGATGGCCGGCAAGGCCATCCACCCCGTGTTCGGCCTGCCCGGCGGCGTCAGCAAGCCGATGAGCCAGGAACTGGTCGACCAGATTCGAGAGGCGGCCCCCGGGCTCGTGGCGTTCGCCCAGTTCTCGCTGCAGGCGTTTGGCGACATCGTGCTCAAGAACCAGGCCTACGTGGACACGATCCTGGCGGGTCACTACGCCCACAGGACCAACTACATGGGCACGGTCGACCCGGACGGCCGCGTGAATTTCTACCGCGGCCAGCTCCGCGTGATCGACCCGACGGGCAAGCAGCTCTGCCAGTTCGAGCCGAAGGACTATCTCACCTACATCGCCGAGCACGTCGAGCCCTGGTCGTACATCAAGTTCCCGTTCCTCAAGCAGCCCGGCTGGAAGGGATTCGTGGACGGTGCCGACAGCGGGCTCTATCGCGTCGCGCCGCTCGCCCGCCTGAACGTGGCCGACGGCATGGCCACGCCGAAGGCGCAGGAACACTACGAGCAGTTCTTCGCCACGCTCGGGGGCAAGCCCGTCCACAGCACGCTCGCCACGCACTGGGCGCGCCTCATCGAGGCGCTGCAGGCCGCAGAAACCGTCGAACGGCTGGCCAACGACCCGGAGATCCTCGATCGCACTGTCCGCCGCCTGCCCGATCAGCCGCCGACCGAGGGCGTGGGCATCGTCGAGGCGCCGCGCGGGACGCTGATCCATCACTATGCGACGGACCCGAACGGCATCCTGACGATGGTGAACCTGATGGTGGCGACCGTGCATAACTCGGCGCCGATCCAGATGTCGATCGAGAGGGCCGCGCGCGGCGTCATCCACGGCGGCAAGGTCGATGACGGCCTGCTGAACCAGGTCGAGATGGCGTTCCGCGCCTACGACCCGTGCTTCGGCTGCGCGACGCATTCGCTGCCGGGCGAGATGCCGCTCACAGCCGTCATCAGGAACGCCCGCGGCGAGGTGGTCAGAGAAGTCCGGCGCGCCCCTCGCCTTTCGCCGCTCGCCTGAGGAGGGTCATGGTGCTGGTGCTCTGCCTCGGCAACGACCTCCTCCACGACGACGGCGTCGGGTGGGCGGTGGCGGACGCGCTCGAGGGACGCGTGCCCCCGGGGGTCGTGGTGCGGCGCAGCGCGCTGTCCGGGTTCTACCTGCTCGACGAGCTCGTCAACTGGACGCACGTCCTCGTCGTCGACGCCGTGCAGACCGGCGCGCACCCGCCGGGCACGGTGCTGTCGTTTCCGTTCGAGGCTCTGGGCAGCGACGCTGGGCCGTCTCCGCACGCAGTCGGGTTGCCGACGGTGGTGGCGCTGGGGCGGCAGAGCGGCGTGCCGCTGCCGGAGTGGATTCACATCGTCGCCATCGAGGTGGACGACATGGAGTCGTTCATCGAAGGGCTCACGCCCGCCGTGCGGGCTGCCGTGCCCCGCGCAGTCGACGTGATACGTTCGTTGTTGACTGCCGCGCCGGCCCTCGCGCCGGCGTTGGCCTGATCGCCCCGTGACTCCGCCCCCCGGACGCCGGACTGTCCGGCACACCATGGACGCCACCGACGCACCCGCTGAGATGCCCCGGTTGCCGGAGCCCACCTGGCGCAGGCATCTGCGCGTCTGGCTGGGCGGCACCACGATTCAGGGACGACTCGTCCGCAACTTCCTGCTGGCGATCCTGCTGCCCGCGCTGGTGACCACCATTGTCGGCGTCGGGATGATCCGGCAGCGCGTCTTCGACCAGGCGCAGGCCCAGGTCAATGCCGACCTCGAAGCCGCCAAGGAAATCTATCAGTCGACCGTCGATCGCCTGGAGGACGCCATCCGCATTCACGCCACGCGGATGGTGATCTACGGTGCGCTGTCCCGCGGGGACACGACGGGACTCGCGGAAGAGATGGACCGCATCCGGCAGGCGGAACGCCTCGACGTGCTCACGCTCACCGATGCGTCCGGACGCCTGTTCTACCGTTCCCGTAGCCCGGAAACACCGCGGGGGCAGCCGCTGAACGACGATCTCGTCACGCGCGTGCTCGAGAATCTCCAGCCGGCGGCGTCTACCGAGGTCGTGCCGGAGAGCTGGCTCGAACAGGAATCCGCGGCCCTGGCCCGGCAGGCGGCGATGACCCTGCAGCCGACGCCCCGCGCGCGGCCTGCCCGGGACACCCAGGTGCGGTCCGGCATGGTCGTCCGCGCCGCCGCGCCGGTCTTTACGCCGGCGGGACGACAGCTGGGCGTGCTCTACGGTGCCGTCCTGATCAACCGGAACTACCAGATCGTCGACAAGATCCGGCAGACCGTCTTCAAGGAAGAGGAATACAAGGGACGCCCCATCGGGACGGCCACGATCTTCCAGGGTGACGTGCGCATCTCGACCAACGTGCGCTCCCCGGACGGGTCGCGTGCCATCGGGACGCAGGTCTCGTCCGAGGTGGCCGACGAGGTGCTTGCCCGGGGCGGCACGTGGCGGGGGCGCGCGTTTGTCGTCGACGACTGGTACCTGTCCGCCTACGCGCCGATCCACAGCCTGAGCGGCGCCACGATCGGCATGCTCTACGTCGGCGTCCTCGAGCGGCCGTTCACGGACAGTCTGTGGCGCAGCCTGCTCGTCTTCCTCGGGATTGCCGCCGGCGGCGTCGCGCTCGTCCACCTGATGGCGGTGCGCGTGGCTCGCCGAATCTCCCGGCCGATCCATTCGATGACCGTGGCCGCCCAGCGGATCGCGCAGGGCGACTACTCGAGAAAGGTCGACGAGTCGTCGCACGACGAATTGGGCTACCTGGGCTACAGCTTCAACACGATGATGGCGGAGCTGCAGCGGGCGCACCAGGCCCTGAAGGAGAGCGCCGACGAGCTCGAGCGCAAGGTCGAACAGCGCACGGCCGAACTCAAGCGCATGCAAGCCCAGATGATTCAGTCCGAGAAGATGGTCGCCATCGGCAAGCTCGCCGCGGGCGTGGCGCACGAAATCAACAACCCCCTCACGGGCGTGCTCACGAACAGCAGCCTGATGCTCGAGGATCTCGCCGACGATCACCCGTGGCGCGAGGACCTGCAGACCATCGTCAACGAGACGCTGCGGTGCCGGAAAATCGTGAAGGGCCTGCTCGACTTCGCGCGCCAGACGAAGCCGCAGCGGACACAGCTGAATCTCAACCAGGTCGTCGAGGACGTGCTGGCGCTCGTGCGCAACCAGACAGTCTTCCGCAGCGTCCGCATCGTCAACACGCTCGACGAGAACTTGCCGAGCGTCCTCGCCGACGCCGACCAGATGCGGCAGGTCGTCCTGAACATCATTCTGAACGCGGTGGAGTCCATGCCCCAGGGCGGCGAGCTGACACTCTCCTCCGGCCTCGATGCCTCGCGCACGCACGTCGAGATCAGGATTGGCGACACCGGGCCGGGCATCCCGGACGAAGTGCGCGGCCGCATCTTCGAGCCCTTCTTCACGACGAAGAAGACGGGGACCGTCCTCGGGCTGGCCGTGG
>JAPKZP010000039.1 GCA_026393735.1 Acidobacteriota bacterium | reverse complement strand
TGGCTGGCCCTTGTCGTGGCCTTGTTCTGTCTTCCGTTGTGGTCGGGCCTCGGCGGGACGGATCTGAGGAACGACGAGGCCATCTACGCGTACGCCGTGGACAGCATCCTGGAAAGCGGCGACTGGCTGAACCCGAAGAGCAGTCCGATTGGCGACAACGTGTTCCTCGAGAAGCCGCCGCTGAAGTTCTGGCTCATCGCGCTGCCGATGCGGATCGGCCTGCTCCCGCACAACGAGTTCGGCTTCCGCTTCTGGGACGCGCTTTTCGGCAGTGTGGCGCTTCTCTACGTGTTCGCCCTGGGACGGCGGATGGCGGGGCCGCTGTGCGGCGTGATTGCACTGATCGTACTCTGCGGGTTTCAGCCTCTGTTGTTCGAACACGGGCTGCGCGACACTGTCATGGAAGCGCCGCTCGTCTTGGCCTACGGTGGCGGGCTTTATCATTTCCTGCGCTGGTCTGAATCGACGGATCCGCGCACGGGGCGTCGGCACGCCCTGGCCGTGGGGCTGTTCTTCGTGCTGGGATTCATGACCAAGTTCGTCGCCGTGCTCTTCTTGCCGATGATCCTCGCCGCGACCAGCCTGTGCGTTCCGCCGTCGTTCGCGAAGGCCCGCCGCGACTGGCGGCTATGGGGCGGTGTGGCGGCGCTCGCCAGCGGGCTCATCGTCCCGTGGTTTGCGTATCAGGCAGTCGTCCACGGGGGCTTGCTGTGGGAGGTCATGTTCGCCAACCACGTGGTCCAGCGGTTCACGGGCACGCTCGCCCCGGAGCATCTGCAGCCATGGACGTTCTACGCGCTGGGCCTCTACGCGTGGACGTCTGAAGCTGGAATCCTCTGGCTCGCAGTCACAGGCGCGCTGCTGATGGCGATGAAGACCGTGCGCGATCGCTGGACGGACGGCGCCTGCGCGCTGGTCTGGTTCGCGCTGCCGCTGACGTTGATATCGTGCGGCACGTCGAAACTGGCGTACTACACGTACCCATTCCTGCCGCCGCTTGCCCTTGCCGTCGGGTACGCCCTCTGCTGGGTTCTGGAGATCTCCCGAGGACCCGTCGATCGGCAGATCGTGCAGCTGCACGAGTGGTCGGCCGGGCTGAAGATGCCCCGAGCGCTGCGCATCACCTTCGCGGCGCTCTGCGCGGTGTCGACGGCGGTGGCCATCGTGACGCTGGCCTACGGAGGGTTCGGGCTTCAGGTCGGCACCGTGACGCTCTTTCGCAACCAGTCGATATTGCGCCCGACGGTGCTGGCTCTTATATTCGGCTTCCTGGGTGCGCGGGGGCTTGCGGTGGCTCCCGCCGCGCGGATCGTTCTGCTGCTGATGTTGGTGCCAATCCCGCAGTACCGCGCCAGCGCATCGCGAACCGTGGCGGACGGGCACCACACACTCCGGTCGGCACGAGATTGCGTGCTCGCGGTGCGCGATCACGAGCGACGCGCAGGCAGACCCACGCCGGACCTGGTCGCGGCCCTACCCCCGAATCGCTTCATCCATTCCTTCTTTTTCTACATGCGCGCCGCGGGCTGGGACAAGGTGGACCCCATCTCGGACGCCGCGCTGGCCGACGCGCTCCACGGCGCCGGATTACAACGTCCCGTGATGATGCCCCTCGGGCGCTACGTGGATTTCGTTCACGCGCGTCCAGGAGTTCCAACCCTCCCGTGGCCTCCCGCGCGCTTAACGCCGGCCGGCGCGATGCCCGAGGTTGACGACTGGATCCGCCGATCGCAGGCCCTCAGCGCGATCGACGTGGATATGTTGAACGTTGGAATCCTGCTGCCCGGCCCGTACGCCGTCTGCGGCCAGACGCAATGGGGTCCGATGCTTCAGGCCCCTGAGGCAGCGTCTGGCCTTTGGCCATTGCCGGACGTCTTCAAGTGAGCGGCTCACACGGCCGAACATCTGAGCCGAGGCGCAACGGCTATCTGACAAGCTCGTAGATCCGGGCTTCGTATCCGTCGGTGACCGCGCGCGCGCGTTCCTGCAGGTCCGCCCGCCTGTTGATGCCCTCGATGACGCTGCGGTATGCTTCGCGGCCGTAGAACTCCTCGTGGACCAGCACATAGTCGACAGCGCGGCCATGGAGCAACTGCATGGACGGGCCATCGGGGAAGGTCGCCATCGATCGCTTGAACTCGTAGTAGGACAACGGCGCGGCGCCGCTGTACCCGTTCAGGATCCGCTGCCAGTGCACGGTCGAGAGATAGGTATAGAGGGCTTCCTGCTCCGCCGTCGCGGGCAACTCAGCCAGGACTTTCGATGGCCGTCCGTCGAACCAGTGATACACCTCGTGGGTCGGAGGCACGCGCTCCAGCGCGATCGAGGACCGGGATTCGACGAGCACTGCGACCGAAACAACAGCCGCGAAGAGATACACCAGCCACTGGCGGCGCATGCGCGCCGTCACGCGCGCCACACCATAGCCCCCAAGGACGGCGAGCGACAGACCGACGAGCATGGACATGCGTCCCGGCGCTCGCAAGCCCCGGAAGGGAAGGATCTCCCGATAGAGCACGGGAAAGACGTGCCCGCGTGACCCGAGCGACATGTCAAAGGCGAGCAAGAGGCCCGCCGCGTACGCAATCCGGGGGACGGAAAGGGGCGGCCACAGGGCGACAAGTGCCAGCACGACGATGACGATTCCTGGAAACGAGTCCTCCGGCCCGTGAGAGCCACGACCAAGCAGATTCCCCCAGGCCACGTTCGTCTGCTGTGCCACCAGGTAGTCCCGCGGTCTCGAGCTGAAGGCCTCGACTTCGGTCGGCGACCGGTCCCCGAGTTCCTGGCGCGTGTAGACGTACGGCGACAGCATCGGAACAAGCAGGACCGACGCGAGGACGGCGCCGGCCGCGAGCGG
>JAPKZP010000552.1 GCA_026393735.1 Acidobacteriota bacterium | reverse complement strand
GGCAGGTACGGCGCCAGGTGCGACGCCACGACGATGGGGCCCATGCCCGGTCCGCCGCCTCCGTGGGGAATGGCAAACGTCTTGTGGAGATTCATGTGACACACGTCGGCGCCAATCCTGGCCGGGTTGGTCAGGCCCACCTGGGCGTTGAGGTTGGCGCCGTCCATGTAGACCTGGCCGCCGTTGTCGTGAATGACCCGGCAGATCTCCATGACCGCGTCCTCGAACACGCCGTGCGTCGAAGGATACGTAATCATCAGCGCAGCCAGCGTGTCGGCATACTGCTGCGCCTTCGCGCGAAGGTCCGCCACGTCGATGTTGCCGTGGTCGTCGCACGCGACGACGACCACCTTCATCCCCGCCATGACGGCGCTCGCCGGGTTCGTGCCGTGGGCGGACGCCGGGATCAGGACGATGTTCCGCCCGACATCTCCCCGGTCGTGATGCCAGGCGCGGATGACCATCAGTCCGGTCAGTTCTCCCTGCGCGCCTGAGTTCGGTTGCAGGCTGACTGCCGCGAAGCCGGTCACGTCGCGCAGGACCGCGGCGAGCCCGTCCATCACTTCCGCGTATCCACCCGCCTGCTCCTGGGGCGCAAACGGATGAACGCCGCTGAATTCCGGCCATGTCACGGCTTCCATCACGCTGGCCGCATTGAGCTTCATGGTGCACGAACCCAAGGGGATCATCGACGTGTCGAGCCCGACGTCCTTCTTCTCCAGGCTCTTCAGGAACCGCATCATCGCGGTCTCCGACCGGTACTGGTGGAAGACGCCGTGCGTCAGGAAGGTGCTCGCCCGGCGCAGGGCCGCAGGCCACTCGGGCTGGTCGTCGGCCGCGGTCGCAAACACCTGCCCGGCGGGCCTCATGAGCGCCCGCGCGAAGACGCCCGCGACGCGGTTCAGGTCGGCGGCCGTCACGCTCTCGTCGATTGCGATGCCCACCTCGTTCGGCCGGGACGGTTCATACCGGAAGTTGAAACCGGCGGCGAGCGCTTCGCGGCGGACGGCCTCGCGCGTGCCGGCCGGCAGCTCCACGGCAATCGTGTCGAAGAAGACCGCGTTGCGCTGCGTGCCGCCCATGGCCGTCAGCACCCGAGCCAGCGCTCGAGTCGAGGCGTGAATCCGCCGGGCGATCTGCGTGAGCCCCTCCGGCCCGTGGTAGACGGCGTACATCGCCGCCATCGTCGCGAGCAGCGCCTGGGCCGTGCAGATGTTGGACGTCGCCTTCTCGCGGCGGATGTGCTGCTCGCGGGTCTGAAGCGCCATGCGATAGGCGCGATTGCCCTGCGCGTCCACCGACACGCCGATGATTCGGCCAGGGGCCTGGCGGATGTATTGTTCCCGCGTCGCGAAGAAGGCGGCGTGCGGACCGCCATTTCCCATCGGCACGCCGAAGCGCTGGGCACTGCCCACCACGACATCCGCGCCCATCTCTCCAGGCGGCGTGGCCAGCACGAGCGACAGCAGGTCGGTCGCCACCGCGACCAGCGCTCCCGCGGCATGCGCCCGCGCGATCAGGTCGCGCACGTCGTGCATCGCTCCCCGTTCGTCCGGCGTCTGCACCAGCACGCCAAAGACCCGGTCATCGAAGATCATGTGTGGCGGGTCGGCGACGACGATCTCGATGCCCAACGGTTCGGCGCGGCCCTTCACGACATCGATGGTCTGCGGGAAACACGCGCTCGAGACCACGAACACCGACCGTGTCCCTCCCTGTACGCGTCGCAGCAGCGTCATGGCTTCCGCCGCCGCGGTCGGTTCGTCGAGCAGCGACGCATTGGCGACCGGGAGGCCTGTGAGGTCTTCGACCATTGTCTGGAACGTCAGCAGGGCCTCGAGCCGGCCCTGGGCGATCTCGGCCTGGTACGGCGTGTAGGGCGTGTACCAGCTCGGGTTCTCGAGGACGTTCCGCAGGATGACCATCGGCGTGACGCAGTCCGAGTAGCCCAGTCCGATGAGCGACCTGAACGGACGGTTCTTGGCGGC
>JAPKZP010000038.1 GCA_026393735.1 Acidobacteriota bacterium | reverse complement strand
CGCTGTACATCGGATGGCGGACCAGCGCGAAGGGACCAGTCTGGACGAGATCCCCCCGGTCGCTCGGGTACGGCAACGGTGTCAACGCGCGCCCGAGACGGATGAGCCCGGCGGCAAGCAGCGCGCCGCCCGCGGCCATCAGGACACTGCCTGCGACCGGCCACGCGTACGGGAACGGAAACACCCATGCAGGTTGGCCAGACACGCTGCGCGGGCCGAAGAACACCAATCCCATCAGGGCGAGCTGGCCGACGACGAACCACTCGCCACGGGCCCCTTTCCACCACGGGAGACGGTTCGCAGCAGTCAGGTTCGACGTCATCGATGCTTACTCCATGTGGCCCAACATCCCAGAGTTTGTGGGCGCCAATCGCCGGGCAGAACCGGTGAACGAGTGAACGGGTCGCCAGCGAGCCGTTGTTGAGGCGCGAAGCACTCCCCCGGACTGCAGTCGCGCTACATGCCAGGCAGCAGGCCAAGCTGCGTGAGCGCCGCAAGGTTGTCCCACGACGTCCACGTCTCGACGATGCGGCCTGCCTCGAAGCGATGCATGCCGATAATCACCAGATCCATGCGCTTGTGCGTGGGGGGGAAGGGCCCGAGCGCGCCGTGTTGCGTACCGATGCCCCTCGAGCGCCAGGCCACGAACTCACCTTCGCCAAACAAACACTCCACCTCTTCGTGGTAGTCCGGGAAGGTTGCCTGATTCGACACGAGCCATTGGTGCATCGCCTCCCGGCCCCGAATCTCCTGAAGTTCTGGCGGCATCGCCTGACAGTGACGGACATAGTCAGGCGCGAGGGCATCGGTGAATCCTGCAACGTCCCCTGCGCTGAGGCGTTCGAGCATCCGCCTCACGGTCGCCTTGTTGTCTTCGACTCGATCGTTCGAGTTCGCTGGAGAAACCATGTGAGCATCCTCCCCTCGCCAATCCGCTGCCGTCACTTCAGGACGACAGCCACTCCGTTTCCTACTGGCCGCGCGGCGAGGTAATCACCCCTCGCGTGGATCACCTCGCGTACGCACCGCCCGTCAACTCGTACCCGAACTCGAAGATCGATGGCCGCAGGACAACGCCGCCCGCGAGCGGATGGTCACCATGAAGACTCCAGGACGAACCGCCGCCGCAATCCTGTTCACGGTGTCCAGCGAACGCGACGCGGACGATGCTCGTCACCGAGGACAGGAGTGGTGGGAAGAAGGCTTGCATTCCGGCGGATCCCACGCCCCCCGTGACCGGCCCGGTCGGCACACACTCGGCGACTATCTTCAGACCAGCCACGTCTACCGACCCCTGCCACACTGAGCCGGACTTCTGAAGAAGGCTCACGTCGCCGTAGGTGGCATAGTGGCCCTTTCCGCGCATGTAGGCGGCATACGCGCTGTCGGGCATCCAGAACTCCAGGGCCAGAAACGGGCGGCCTGGTCCGAGGTCCGTCGCAGGCGTTGATGGCGCGACCCGGGCGAACCACAGCGCCGCGGCTCCGTGTTCTGGCCAATGCGGCGCGCGTCCGTCAATCGTGAACGTTTCCATCCGCACGATTTCGAGAAATGAAATGCCCCAGTCACCGTGTGCGGGGTGTTCGACCAGGTAGTCCGTCGCCCAGCGTACGCCTGTCGCGGCCAGTTCCTTCACGGAAATGAACCGCAAGGTTCGCGGAAGCCGGCGCTTCACCTTGGCGGGATCGAAGGTGACATAGGCGACAATCTCATACGGTTGGCGTACAACCCAGTGCGTCTGAGCACCTTCGGGGAGCGCTGGCACCTGCGCGGCCACGTCTCGAGGGACCAGCGCCAAGCAGACGAGCGCGACCAGCAGCGGGACCAGCCTCATGTGTCTTCTTTCACCACTGGAGCATCTCCCGCAGATGCGCCGCAGGCGGTACGTTTGCCAACCGAACCACGCCAAGTGACTCCTGGACGCCGGACCGTACTGCCATGATCTCCGTTTCGGATTCCGGCGCGGGCAGTCCGCGACTCGCGGTCTGTCCGACTCTCGGAACAGTCGCGATCACGTCTTGACGCGCAGGGAACGGTACGCCGACGCCACCAACAGCCAGAGCACGTAGTACAGGAGCGGTCCCGTAACGAGCGCGAGCCATCGGAGACCACTCGGTCCGCCGATGCGCGAAGGGATGTCCAGCACAGGACCGCCCACAATCCCGGCGGCGACGCCGAGTATCGCACCCCAGAGCGGCAATCGGTCGGGGACCCACCGTGCGGGCGCGAACATCGCCCACAGGCCCCAGGCCGCCGGAACAAAACACCAGACGGTGGTCAGCGTCCACGCGCCCTCGAGCGGGAGCCCCGGCAGCAGACTCATCAGGGCCAGGGCGGCGATGACCACAGACGCCACAGAGCACGCGGCAGCAAATCGGTAGAACATCTCACACCTCCAGCAGACCGATCATAGACCTCCTCCGGGACGCTGGCCTTCTTGCTGGAAGTGCGCGCCGTGCTCGACCACCCCAGCGCGCAGGGCAAGGCGCTGACTGAGATCGTGGCGGCGCTGCCGCCAGGATGACCGGGCCGGCGAGGGAGTTCTTCTCATGACCCACCCCCTCATCGTTACCTCTCGGCCACGTGGTGGACATTGTCGACCCAGTTTACGCTCGGAGCAAGTTCACCCTTTGGCCCCGTGTCCGGCGCCCGCGAACCGTCTGGCCGCGCGGAGGAACGGGCCGGAGAAGCGGTAAACGGGTCACTCGTGCGGCGGCCGCGAATGCGAGCGTCGCGAGTCCGGTTGAACCCATTGTCAGACGCCTGTTTCCGAGAGCGTGTCGATGTAGACCAGGTAGTCAGTGTGCGGTGGGACTGACCCGAGCTGACGAAGCAGGGACACGACCTGACCGCGATGGAAGGCCGAATGCACGATGAGATGCTGCACCATCTCGCGAAGCGGGTACGCCCAGGCCTGCCCCTGGAAGTTCACGTACGTGATGACCTCGTCGGCCGCCGACGGCGGAATGCTCGTGAGGAATCTCAGCTGCCTGGCATGCACGGCTTCGAGAGCCTCCCTCAACGACTCCGTGGTCGGAAACTCCTGAGGGTCGAGGGTGGCCGGGAAGGACCCGCCTCTCCATCGCTCCAGCCAGAGCGACTCCGCCCACAGGAGATGAACGAAAGTCTGGTGAACGGACGGGAAGCTGCCGCCGACACACCTGCTGAACGCAGGCGGGTCGAGGTGTGAGGCGGCGCGAAGCAGCTCCAGATTGGCCCATCGGTCGTACTTGACGTGAGTGACGAGAGGCATCATGGGGGTACTCTAGCGCAGGCGATGCGCCTGACGTCTATCAGGTAGCCAACCGCAAGGCCGACGACAAAGGGTGTTCGCAGGACTGAAGTCCTGCGCCACGCACGAGGCGTTCACACCACGATTGTCATGACGCTCTTCACCTGCGCTCTCGCGCCAAGTCCAGCGGAGCGCTGCCCACCGGCTGTTCCGAGCGTCACGTGGATCCCGAGGCAGCGAGACGGGCGGCTACCGGCCGGTTGGCGCCTTGGCCTTCAGCTCCTCGAACCAGTTCTGGACCAGGTTGATGTGAGTCACGCCTGGCGGCGGAGTGTCCTGGGCCCAGTTGCTTTGGATCGCCAGGAACCGCAGGCCGTCCGGCATGACGTCATAGCAGCGCACCGGCTGGCATCGGATGTTTGGCCTGGGCTCGCCGGGCCGTTCAATCTCGAAGAGACGCCGGGGCGGGCCCAGGCTGAGATCTGGTGTCGTCTTCACGTCCACGACCATCATCATGCGCCGGTCCGGTGCCGGCTCACGAGGCGTGGCATAGAAGAGCTCACGGCCGGCGGGATTCCACGCAGGAGACATCCCTCCATCGACTGAGATCTGCTTCCTCGCTCCCGGCCCGGGGAACGGTTGCACGTAGACTTGCGCTCCGCCGGACTCGTCCGACACGTACGCCAGCCACCGCCCGTCCGGCGAGAACTCCGGTTGATCCTCGATCGCGTGCGTGGCGATCAGCGCTCGGGGTTTCGGGTT
>JAPKZP010000207.1 GCA_026393735.1 Acidobacteriota bacterium | reverse complement strand
GTGGGTGCTGGCGTTCCTGGCGCGGCTCGACGCCCATGTCGTGAGCATCGAGTTCGACGACCCGATTGCCGCCGCGGCGGCGAAGCGTGCGGCGGGGACGGCGAAACCGGCGCCAGCGGACGCGAAGCCGGGGGCGACGCGGCCGGCGTCGAAGCCTACGCGCGTGACCATCGTGTTCGTGGCGGCGGGAGCGACCCAGCCCCAGACGCTCGTCTACTACCGGGTCAACATGCAGGATCCGGAGTTCGCGGCAAAGACCGAGCTCATCGCAGATCTGAAGGCCATGGCGCCGTTCACGACGTTCGTCAAGTCGGCGTCGTACCTGATGCACGACGACCGGTTCGCGACGATCCGGTCGATGGTGCTCGGCGAGTCGAGTTCGATCCTGCAGGACGACACGGGCGTGCCGTACCGTTTCTTCGACAAGGCGACGTGGGCGCTGACGCTGTACGGGAAGTACACGGCACCCATTTCGGATTTCAAGTACGGCTTCCAGAAGGACCTGGATGCGGCGTTCAAAGTGCCGTCAGCGGCGCATGATCTGACGTTCACCTTCGGGTATCACTGGCGCATGGGCACGTCGAGCGTGATGCTCGCGGTCAAACAGCCGGCCACTCACTGACGATCCCGACGAGCCCGCCCCAGGTCTCCGGGTCCTGGGCGGCCAGCGTCCGCAGGTAGACGCGGACATCAGCCGGCGGGAACGCGTCGCGCAGGGCGTTGGCCGCCTCACGCAGCTTCTCTGGCGCGGGCGTGTGTGCGGCCGACTCGGCAATCAACCCGTGCTCGTGGGCAATCCCCAGACGGTCCAGAAACGCTTCCAGCAGCGGGCGCCTGGTCTCCAAGTGGTAGACGACGAGCATCCGGCTCGCCAGGCTCTCCGACACCTTGTGGATCGCCGCGAGGTGGTGGGTACGGCGTTCGACGGGCAGTTTCAGGACGCTTTGCGGCCTGAAGTGCAACTGCCGGGCAATGGCCTGGACGGCTTCCACCTGCTGAGGCACGGACTCACCGTCGGTCCAGAAGGCCTGGGCTGCGGCCGTGCGCTGCTCTGTCGTCATCTCGCGCCAGATCTGGCTCGGGGTCACGGGTTCGGTTTCCATCGACACGATTCTCTCCTGCCCCATTCTACAGCCGGTTTCGTCAGCCACGTGCGCGGCCGCCACTGGCATGCAGCGGGACGTCGCACGAGCCGAATGCAGACGGACTTGCCTCGCGGGCTGCTAAGATGCACACGTACGGACGGGATGCGTGACGAGGTGGATGCATGAGTCTCACCCGCAGTTGGCGCGAACTGCGCTTCGAACGGTCGTACCGGAAATCGGTCCAGCAGGACCTGTCGCGAATCGGCAAGGCCTACCAGTCGAAATTCAAGGAAGCCAAGACCGGCAACGATTTCGACGCGTCGATGACCGCGTACCTCAAGGAATGCCGGCTGCCGGACCTGCGCCTCGAAACGCTGCGCAGCCGCCACCTGCGCCGCCGGGCCGATCACTACGGCATCGATCTCCCGCGCGAGTGGTGGGAACACGACGAGGAGCACGACCTCTGGTACCTGACGCCCGACGGCCGGCGCCACGTGACGCACCGCATCACCCAGGAGCGGATCTGGACCGTGAAGCAATGGTTCCAGACACTGGTCCCTATCGCGGCGCTGGTCATGGGGTTCGTGGGCGTCCTCATCGGTTTGCTCGGAATGTGGCGGTGGCCATAGGAGGTACGGTGCCGCGATTCGGGATTCGAGCCGTCCTTTTTCTCGCGACCGTCCTTGCCGGAGCGTCGCTGCTCCTCGCCCAGGCGCCGAGACCGAGGGCGCGCGATCTGGGCATCGCGCCGGGCGTGCTGCAACCGGGTCCGCTCAACGCGATCACCGACGTCGCGGGCGTGCGCGTGGGCCACACGACCGTCGTCGACGGCGCAACGATCCGCACGGGCGTCACGGCCGTCCTCCCGCACGGCGGCAACCTCTTCCAGGACAAAGTGGCGGGCGCGGTGTTCGTTGGAAACGCGTTCGGCAAACTGGCAGGTTCGACCCAGGTCGAGGAACTCGGCACGATTGAAACGCCCATCGTGCTGACGAACACCCTCGCCGTGGGTGTGGCCGTTGACGCCGTCGCGGCGTGGACGCTCGCCCAGGCCGGGAACGCCGACGTGCGATCGGTCAACGCACTCGTGGGCGAAACCAACGACGGAGGCCTCAACGACATCCGCGGCCAGCATGTGACGCGTGCGCACGTCGTGGCCGCCATCATGGCCGCCCGCGAAGGCGCGGTCGACGAGGGATCCGTGGGCGCCGGCACGGGCACGCAGTGCTTCGGCTGGAAGGGCGGGATCGGCACCGCGTCGCGGACGGTGGGCGAGGCGCCCGCGCGCTACACGGTCGGCGTGCTCGTGCAGTCCAACTTCGGCGGCGTGCTCTCGATCGACGGCGTGCCGGTGGGGAAGATCCTGAAGCGTCACGCGTTTGCGCCGGCAGCGGACCCGCCGGCGACGGCAGATGGATCGTGCATGATCGTCGTGGCGACCGATGCCCCGATCGATGCGCGGGACCTCAAGCGACTCGCGGCGCGCGCCGTGTTCGGGTTGGCCCGCACAGGCTCGTCGTTCAGCAACGGCAGCGGCGATTTCGCCATCGCGTTCTCGACCGCGCCGGCGCTCCGCACGCGGCATGGCAGCCGCGAGCCCCAGGCACGCACGATCCTCCCGCCCGAGGGCGTGTCTCCCCTCTTCGAAGCGGCGCTGGAGGCGACGGAGGAAGCCGTCTACAATTCGCTCTTCCGCGCCTCGACGACGACCGCCAACGGCCGAACGGTCGACGCCATCCCCCTCGATCGCATCCAGGCGTTGCTGCGGGACTACGGGCGGATCCCCAAGAAGGAGTACAGGCCGTAGAGAAATGAACGGGTCACCAGGAACGGTTTGACGCCGCACGCCGGACGCCGGTACGATGAGAGATTCGTTCACAACCGTATGGTGATCCAGACGCAATGACCTCTTCACTTCCCGTGTTTCCCGATCGCATCAAGGACATCGGCGATCTCGCCTCCGACCTCTGGTGGAGCTGGAACGACCGCGCACGCGAGCTGTTCCGCCGCCTGGACTATCCGCTCTGGCGGGAAACGTCCCACAACCCCGTGCAGATGCTGCGTGAAATCAGTCCGGCCCGCCTCGAGCAGGTCGCCCAGGATCGGACGTTCCTCGCGCACTACGACGATGCAATCCGGGCGCTGCGGGCGGCGCGCGCGGCGCGCGAAACCTGGTGGGCCCGGACTTTCGCCGGGCATGCAGGCAAGACGATCGCCTACTTTTCGGCCGAGTTCGCGCTCCACCAGTCCCTGCCGATCTACGCCGGCGGCCTCGGCGTGCTCGCCGGCGACATCTGCAAGGAGGCCGGCGATCTCGGACTGCCGTTCGTGGGCGTCGGCTTCATGTATCCGCAGGGGTACTTTCACCAGGCGCTGTCGGCCGAAGGCTGGCAGGTCGAGAACTACGAGCATCTCGACTGGGACGACGCCCCGGTCGAGCCCGCGTTCACAGCCGACGGCCAGCGGTGCATCGTCGAGGTGCCGCTCGGCACGCGCACGGTCCACGTGGCGGTGTGGCTCGTCAAGGCCGGCCGGGTCCGGCTGTTCCTGCTCGACACGGATCTCGAGCAGAATGCGCCCTGGGACCGCGAACTCTCGGCCCGTCTTTATGGGGGCAACCAGGAGACGCGCATCCAGCAGGAGATCGTGCTCGGGCTCGGCGGCGTGCGCGCGCTCACCGCGATGGGCGTCGAACCGTCGGTCTGGCACCTGAACGAAGGCCACGCCGCCTTCGTCGTGCTCCAGCGGATCTGGACGCAACTCGAAGACGGCATTGGTTTCGACGCCGCGCTCGCGGAAGTGCGGCGGACGACCGTGTTCACGACGCACACGCCTGTCCCGGCCGGCCACGACGTGTTCCCCTTCGGTCTCGTGGAGAAGCACCTGGCCGGGGCCTTCGGCAGCCTCGGGGAACACCGGGAGCAGTTCCTGGCCCTCGTCGCGTACGACAACGGGAGCGGAAACGGGTCGCAAT
>JAPKZP010000337.1 GCA_026393735.1 Acidobacteriota bacterium | reverse complement strand
GCCGCCACGCACGTCGAATCGTCCGAGGGGTTCCCGACCAGGTTCACCCTGAAGACAGCCGGCGGCCGGACCCGCTGGTTCCGGTACGGCGGGCGCCTCACCAACCCCGTGCACCAGTGGCCCGACCCTGAGGTCTATACCCATTTTCCAAGCGGCCAGCTGCAGTCGGATTTCGACGTGCGCAACCTCGACCGCGCGTTCCCCGGCCGGCCAGACGGCGGCTTCACCGAGAAGGTCGCGTTCGGCATCACGGAACTGGTCCGCCGCGAACACGTGGATCTGACGGTCGACCTCCACGAGGCGCGCCCGATGAACCCGATCGTGAACTGCGTGATCTTCCACGAGCGTGCGCAGGAGATCGCGACGATGGGGTCCATCGACCTCGAGATGAGCGGCATCAAGCTGCGTCTCGAGCCCTCGCCGAAGAACCTGCGGGGCATGAGCCACCGCGAACTCGGCGATCACACGAACACGCTCGCGCTGCTGCTCGAGACGGCCAATCCCATCATGGACCGCCTCCACGGCCGGACCAGCGAGCGGCTCATCCTGGACGGGAAGGACGAGTTCTTCCTGCGTGCCGCGCGAAACGGGCTGCTCTACATCCCGTACGGCGACGCCGGGCAGTCGATGAAGGAGCGCGCGGGCCGCCACCTGAGCGCGCTCCTGGCCTTCGCCCGCATCTTCGGAGAGCTGCACCCCGATCGGCCCATCACGATCGAGCATGACCAAGTACAGAATCGCGACCATCCCCGGCGACGGGATCGGCAAGGAAGTGGTGCCGGAAGGCATACGCGTGCTGGAGGCCGCCGGCCGCCGGTTCGGCATCGAGTTCCAGTTCGACGAGCACCCGTGGAGCTGCGAGTACTACGCGCAGACGGGTCGGATGATGCCTGAGGACGGGCTCGCGCAGATCCGCCGGCACGATGCCATCTATCTCGGCGCGGTCGGGTTTCCCGGCGTGCCGGACCACATCTCCCTGTGGGGCCTGCTGATCCCGATCCGTCGCGGCTTCCAGCAATACGTCAACCTCCGGCCCGTGCGGCTGATGCCCGGCGTGCCGTGCCCGCTCGCCAACAAGAAGCCGGGCGACATCGACTTCTGGGTGGTGCGCGAAAACAGCGAGGGTGAGTATTCGTCCGTCGGCGGGCGCAGCCACGAGGGCACCGACCAGGAAATGGCGGTGCAGCAGAGCATCTTCACGCGCCGCGGCGTCGATCGGATTCTGCGCTACGCCTTCGAACTGGCGATGACCCGCCTGAAGAAGCACGTCACATCGGCCACGAAGTCGAACGGCATCTCAATCGCCATGCCGTACTGGGACGAGCGCTTCAGGGCCATGAGCGCGCAGTACCCGGACGTGAAGGCCGACCAGTACCACGTAGACATCCTCACGGCGCAGTTCGTGTTGCATCCGGAGTGGTTCGACGTCGTCGTGGGTTCGAACCTCTTTGGAGACATCCTCTCGGACCTCGGCCCCGGGGTGGCCGGTACCATCGGCATCGCGCCGTCGGCCAACCTCAACCCCGAGCGCGAGTATCCGTCGTGCTTCGAGCCGGTGCACGGCTCGGCGCCGGACATCTACGGCCGGAAGATCGCCAACCCCATCGGCCAGATCTGGTCGGGCGCGATGATGCTGGAGCACCTCGGACATGCGGAGGCCGCGGCCGCCATCGTCACCGCCATCGAAACCGTGCTGAAGAACGGTCCCCGCACCCGCGACATGGGAGGCACGGCGTCCACCCAGGAACTGGGCAGGGCCGTCGCCGAGGCCCTTTAGCGACCTGATACACATTGGGACATCCGGCCGTCGCCGGCCGCCCTATAGTCCTACCACTGGACGTCTGTCGGCCAGAAATCGGGCCTTGTAGAGCACGCAACCAGGGGGCAGTTATGTGGCGTTCGCGAAGCTGGATTCTCACGTTGGCGATCCTGGCGCTGGCCAGCGCGGCCTTCGCACAGGGAAATCCCACAGGCACGATCACGGGGCACGTGACTGATCCGGACAGCCTCGCGCTCCCCGGAGTCACCGTGACCGTGGCCTCACCGATGCTGCAGGGCACACGCACCGCGGTGACGTCGGGCAACGGCGACTACATCATCCCGTTCCTGCCGGCGGGTGACTACACGGTGACGTTCGAGTTGCAGGGCTTCGCCACGATCAAGCAGACGATCAGCCTGAAGATGACCGATCGTCTGCCGGTGAACGCCAAACTCGACATGGCCAAGGTGGCCGAAACCGTTGAGGTCACCGCCAACGTGTCGGACGCCGCGCTCACGCCGACCGTGGCCACCACGCTCAAGGCATCGACGGTGGAGAGCATTCCGCTGGGCCGGACGCGCGATGCGGCCACGCTCCTCGCGCCCAGCGCGAGTGACAACGGCCCGCAGGGTGCCATCGTCATTTCGGGCGGGTTGTCCTTCGACACGCTCAACCTGGTCAACGGTGTGAACGTCAACGACACACAGCGCCAGCAGGCCCGCGTGCTGTATGTCGAGGACGCCATCCAGGAGACCAAGGTGTCGAGCGGCAACATCTCGGCCGAGTACGGCCGCTTCCAGGGCGGCGTGGTCAACATGATCACGAAGTCCGGCGGCAACGCTTTCAGCGGGTCGTTCCGGACGACGTTCACCAACGACGGGTGGAAGGCGCTGACGCCGTACCCCGGGGACCAGAATCTCGACCAGGTCGTGCCGGCCTACGAACTGACCTTCGGCGGCCCGATCATGAAGGACAAGATCTGGTTCTTCGGCGCCGCCCGTTTCCAGACGAACGAAGTCAACCAGACGACGCCGTACACCGCCGTGAACTACACGAAGTCGACCGCGGACAAGCGCGCTGAGGGCAAGCTCACCTACGCGATCAACAAGAACAATACCGTCAAGGCGTCGTATCTCTGGAAGAAGACGGACATCAAGAACGACAGCTTCAACGCCGTGATGGATCTGGCCAGCCTGTTCCACGACTGGGTC
>JAPKZP010000563.1 GCA_026393735.1 Acidobacteriota bacterium | reverse complement strand
AGTAGAACCCGTACTCCTGCGGCCCCGACGCCTGCCACGACGACACCGGCTGCTTGGCGGTGAGCCGGAGACGGACAATGGACTTGATGCTCTTGAAGCCGTACTTCCAGGGGACCACGAGGCGAAGCGGCGCGCCGTTCTGCGGCAGCAGCTGCTTGCCGTACAGCCCCACCGCGAGAATCGCGAGCGGATGCATGGCTTCGTCGAGACGGAGCCCCTCGACATACGGCCAGTTCAGCACCGGCACGCGCTGACCCGGCATCATTTTCGGATCGAGGAGCGTCGTGAACTCCACGAACGTCGCGCCGCCCTGTGGCTCGACGCGCTTGAGGAGGTCGCCGAGCGGGAACCCGATCCACGGAATCACCATCGACCACGCTTCGACGCAGCGCAGCCTGTAGATACGCTCCTCGAGGGCCTGCGGCTTCAGGATGTCGTCGAGGTTGTAGTCGCCGGGCTTGTTGACCAGGCCATCGACCTTGACGGTCCACGGCCGCAGCCGGAACCCGCGAACGTTGCGCGCGGGGTCGGCCTTGTCGGTCCCGAACTCGTAGAAGTTGTTGTAGGTGGTGACGTCTTCGAACGGCGTCAACGGCTCGTCGGCCGTCACCACGCCCTTGTGATAGTTCGGGATCTGGTCCTGCCCCGCGGCAACCAGACGCGCCGCGGGCGCCAGCCCGGCCAGCGCCGCGACGGCCGGCACGACGGCGGCCTGGATGAAGTCCCGGCGGCGCAAGTACAGCCGCTCGTCGGTGATGTCTGATGACCGGAAGTCAGGTGCCTGTCGGATGATCATGGTGTGTAGGGCCTGTAGTAAAGATAACCCGAAGCGGCACAGGAATATTCCGCGATCTCGTTCTTGGAATTCGCGGGAGTGCAGAGTACACTTGAAGCGGTTCCCGGAGCTCCCAGAATTGTCACTCGTGTCCACAGCCAACGGTCGCGCTGCAGGCGTACCGCCGGTCGGGTTTACGCCGAAGACGCTCGCGTTCCTGCGCGCGCTCGAGCGCAACAACCGGCGCGAGTGGTTTCACGCCCGCAAGGATCGGTACGAGATCGACGTCCGCGCCCCGATGGTCGCGCTCGTTGAGCGGCTGGCGGTCGATCTGCCCGCGTTCGCCCCGGATCTCGTGGCCAGCACACGGGTCTCGATCTACCGCCCGTACCGCGATACCCGGTTCTCGTCGAACAAGACGCCGCTCAAGACGAACGTCGCGGCCGTCGTGCCGCATCGCCTCCTGGGCAAGCACGAGGGGGCAGGCTTCTATATCGAGGTCGCCCCGCATCACGTGTGGTATGGCGGCGGGATGTACATGCCGACGCCGCCCCAGTTGCACCTCGTGCGGGAGCACATCGCCGCCCATCACCGCCGTTTTGCCCGCATCGTCGGATCGCCGGTGTTTCGGCGGACCTTCGGGGCGCTCGAGGGCTCGCGCCTCCAGCGCGTCCCGCGCGGCTTCCCCGCCGATCATCCCGCGGCAGAATTCCTGAAGTTCCGCCAGTTCCTGGCGGCGTGCGAGCGGCCGGCGGAGTTCGCGACCACGCCCGGGTTCTATCGGACACTGCTGGAGGCGTGGCGACGCCTCGCGCCGCTTGTCGAATTCCTGAATGCACCGCTCGTCGAAGGGCTGCGCACGGGCTCACTGGGTCACGCATGGCGGGACGAGTAGCTGCCGTCTGCGCCGGCGCCGTATTTCTGGTGGCCGTCGCGGCGCCCGTTGGCCAGGTGCGTCTCGCCGACGAGACGGATCGCGAGGCTTTTCGCGCGTGGTTCACGTTCCTGGCCGACGCGCAGTTCTACCGGCCGACCGCCGATGTGACGGACTGCGCCGGGCTCGTGCGCCACGCGGCCCGCGAGGCGCTTCGGGCCCACACGCCCGAGTGGCGCCGCCTGGCGGCCCTCCCCGACGATGCACCGTATCCGGACGTCCGGTCGCGCCCGGCGGGGCGCCCTGACGGGTGGCCGTTGTTCCGCGTCAGCGAGCGGACGTACGCCGAGTTCGCCGATGCCCGCACGATCATCGGCCTCAACGCCCGATTCCTCGGCCGCGATGTCGGGGCGCTGCGGCCTGCCGATCTGCTCTATTTCAGGCAGGACACGCAATCGTCTCCCGACCACGTGATGGTGTTCGTCGGCCCCTCCCGCCTCGAGCGCGACGGCCGTGACTGGATCGTCTATCACACGGGTCCCATCGATGGCGGGCCCGGCGAAGTTCGCAAGACGCGTCTCGCGGACCTCATGCACCACCCGGTGGCGCGATGGCGCCCGCTTCCTCAGAATCCCTCTTTTGTCGGCGTGTACAGACTGGGCTGGCTATGAAACGAACATTCTTGCTCTGTGTGCTCGGCCTCGTGGTACTCACGGCGGGCCCCTCGTGGGCCCAGGACGCCGCCGACGACCAGTCGCCGGCCTTCAACCTGTGGAGCAGTCAGATCTTCACCACGGCCGAACGCCCGGCATTCTCCCTGACCTACCGGTCCCTCGATCACCTCGACTTCCGGGTCTACCGGGTGAGCGATCCGCAGGCGTTCTTCGCGAGCCTGAAGGATCCTCACCAGCTCGGCAGCGAGAAGCCGGTGGTGCCGCAGGAGCAGACCTGGCTCGAGCGCATCGCGAACTGGAAGGCGGAGCACCGTTTCGCCCTGCGGGACTTCCTGCGCCGGCAGGTCAGCTACCAGTACCGGGTGCAGCGCCGCGAGCAGCAGGACAAGGAGAAGGTCACGCAGCGTCAGACGCTGCAGTACAACACGTTCGCCCAGGTGCCGCTGCTGAACGCCGCGGGCCTGGTCGCGTCGTGGCGCGAGATTCTGCCGCCGGTCCGCGATGCCGAAACGCGCCGCATCCCCCTCGACGTGAAAGAGCCGGGCATCTACGTGGTCGAGGCCGTCAGCGCGCCGCTCAAGGCCTACACGATCGTGATGGTGTCGGACATCGGCCTCGTCACGAAGACGGCGCCGGGCCAGATCCTGGTCTATGCGACGAACCGGATGTCGGGGGAGCCGCAGAAGGGCTGCGACATCCAGACGCTCATCAACGGGAAGAGCATCGGCTCGTCGAAGACCGGCGACGACGGCGTCGTGATGGCCACCTTCGAGACCGACCGGCCCGAGTCGGTCATTTCGGTCGGGCGGTGCGGGTCGCAGGTGACGGCCACCGATCCCGGCAGCTGGTCGCTGAGCGACGCGCGCCGCGAACTCGTCGGCTACATCTACACGGACAAACCCATCTATCGTCCCGGCCACACCGTCCGGCTGAAGGGCGTCTTGCGGTGGCGCGCGGGCGGCCAGTTGACGGTGTTCGACGGCAAGCAGATCGAGGTGTCGATCGCCGACGGCAACGACAAGGTGCTCTTCCGCGAGACGCGCCCGGTTGACGCGTTCGGATCCGTCAGCGCGGCGTTCACGCTGCCTGCCGGCGCGTCGCTCGGCTACTACGCCATCACGATGACGAGCGCCGACGAGAAGGCCAACGGCAGCTTCGAAGTGCAGGAATACCGGAAGCCGGAGTTCGAGGTCACGGTCGCGAGCCCCGACCGCTTCGTCGTGCAGGGCGCCAAGGTGCAGGCCACGATCACGGCCCGCTATTACTTCGGCCAGCCCGTCGCCGGCGGCTCCGTGACGTACGTCGTGCACCGCCAGGCGTACTACTCGCCGCTGCGATGGAACGACGATTCCGAGGAGGAAGGCGGCGGATGGTGGGGCGGCGGAGAGGAGGCCAGCGAAGAAACGGTCCGGCTCAACGACCAGGGGACCGCGACGGTGTCGATCCCGACGGATCCGGCCGAGAACCGCCGCGACTACTCCATTCGTATCGAGGCCCGCGTCACCGACGCGAGCAATCGCGAGGTGTCGGGACACACGCTCGCCCACTGCACCTACGGCACCTACATGGTGACGGCCGACACCGACCGGTACGTTCAGAAGCCGGGCGGCGCCGTGCAGGTGTCGGCAAAGGCGATGGACTACCTTGGCGTGCCGCAGCCGAACCTGACCCTGCGTGCGGTCCTCGAAAGCGTGATCTACACCGAAGGCCGCTGGTCCGAGCCGACGTACAAGCCGATCGCGAACGGCGCCATGACGACCGACGCGGACGGCCGCGGCTCGTGGTCGCTCACGCTCCCGAAGGAGCCCGGCTCGTACCGCTTCCGTGTGTCGGGAGACAGCGGCGGCCGCGAGGTCGAAGACACAGCGCATGTCTGGGTGACCGGCGCGGCAAGCGACGTGACAGACGAGAGCGACACCTACCTCGAACTCATCGCCGATCAGGCCTCGTACAAGCCCGGCGACACGGCCCGGCTGGTCGTGCGGGGCGGCGCGGTGACGGCGCCCGTGCTTGTCACGAAGGAAGGCAAGTCCATTTCCTACTATCGGGTGGGCCGCCCGGGCGGCGACGGCAGCCTCGAGGTGCCCATCACCGAGCAGGACTTCGGCGACATCTACGTCAACATCGTCTTCGTCAAGAACGATCGGCTCTATCGGGCCGAGAAGCGCCTGAAGGTGCCCGCCGCGCCACGCCAGTTGCGCGTGGCGGTGACGGCGACACAGACCGTCGCAAAGCCGCGACAGACAGGGGCCTTCACCCTGGCGGTGACCGACGCAGAAGGCAAGCCCGTGAAGGCGCAGTTGAGCGTGGGCGTCATCGACGAGGCGGTCTACGGCGTGAAGCCGGACGACACGGTGGATCCCCTGCGCTTCTTCTACCGGCTGAACTACAGCCGCGTCTACACGGACTTCTCGCGCGACTACTCGTTTGTCGGCTACGCGGGCACACAGCAGCTTCGGCTGGCCCAGCGCCGTCGGCCGCTCACACTGGCTGACTTCAAGGGAGAACGCCAGGGCCGTCCGCAGGTCCGCAAGGAGTTCCCGGACGCGATCTACTGGGTCGCGGACCTGGCCACCGACGCCCAGGGCATGGCGACGGTTGACGTGCCGTACCCGGATGCCCTGACGACGTGGCGTCTCACGGCACGGGCGGTCACGGCAGACACGAAGGTGGGCACGGGCCTGGCGCGCACGACGACGACCAAGGATCTCATCCTCCGCGTCGTCACCCCGCGGTTCCTGACCGAGGGCGATACGCTCAACCTGCCGGTCATCGTCCACAACTACCTGCCCTCCGACAAGAGTGTCACCGTCTCCGGCAAGGTGACCGGGCTCCAGGCCGTCGATGCGGCGGACCAGAGCATCGATCTCGGGCAGGCGCGCACGGTGCAGGTCGCCCAGGGCGGCGAATCCAGGATCGAGTGGCGGTTGAAGGCACCGACGGTCGGCACGGCCGTCGTGACCGGTACGGCCACGACCGAGGGCGACAGTGACGCGGTGGAACTGCCCTTCCCGGTGCTCCCGTTCGGATTGAAGAAGGAAGCCGGGCAGGCGGGGTCGATGGTCGGCGCGGGCGAACAGACGTCCGAGCTTCGCGTGCCGGAGACCTCGAATCCGGCGGCGCGCACGATTCGCGTCCAGGTGGCGCCGTCCCTGGGCGGGCCGGTGCTGGGGGCGCTGGACTTCCTCACCAGCTACCCCTACGGCTGCACCGAGCAGACGCTGTCGAGCTTCGTCCCGAACCTCGCGGCGAAGCGGACGCTGACGGATCTGAAAATCCCGCTCACCGAGGGCTTGAAGTCCCTCGACCGGCAGGTCACCGAGGGGCTCACGCGCCTCTACGACTACCAGCACGAGGACGGCGGATGGGGCTGGTGGAAGACCGACGAAAATCATCCGTTCATGACCGCGTATGCCATCGCCGGCCTGCTCGAAGCCAAGGCGGGGGGCTACAAGGTCGAGGACTTCCGCGTCTCCAACGGCGTGCGTGCGCTGCGCAAGATGTATGTCGAATACCCGCGGGCGATACCCGAGCTCAAGGCGTACGAGACCTACGTGCTGGTGCGGGCCCTGGCGTCGGGCGTGGAGAGCTACGGCGGCGGCGACGATGAGAAGCTCTGGGAGCAGAAGGCCGCGCTCGACGAGTTGTGGTCGGCGCGCAGCAAGATGACGCCCTACGGCACGAGCCTCCTGCTGCTCGCGCTCGATGCCGCGAAGGACCCGCGCGGCGCAACCCTCGCCGGCGAGCTTGCATCCGCGGTGGAGCGCAAGGGCGACCTGGCGTGGTGGACGACCGACCGCGACCCGCTGCTCTTCGACTTCGTCGACACGAGCGTGGAAGCCACCGCGCTCGCGGTGCAGGCGCTCGCGGCCCGCGATCCGAAGAACCCGCTGATCGAGCCGGCCATCCGGTGGCTGCTGCTGAACCGGACGTTCGGCACGTACTGGTCGAGCACGAAGCAGACGGCGATGGTCCTGTACAGCCTCCTCGACGTGATGAAGGCGCGGCAGGAATCGCCGGCGGACGCGGAGGTCGAGGTCTTCGTCAATGGCACCTCGACAGGTGTGCGCAAGTTCACCGCCGCGTCGATGACGGCGCCGGATCCCATCGAGATCACGGCCCCGGCGAAGCCCGGGGCCAACACGATCCGCTTCGTGAAACGCGGCGGCGGTGCCCTCTACTGGGCGACGCAGGCCGTCTACTTCGATACGCAGGCGGCGCAGGAACGGACCGGATCGCACAAGCTGGCCCTCCAGCGCCAGTACTTCACGCTGAAGCCGGTGACCGTGAAGAACCGGATTGTCTACCGCGAGACGCCGCTGCAGGGTTCCGTGCAGCCCGGCGACCTGCTGCTCGTCCGGCTGACGACGGCCGGGTCGACCGACTGGCGGTACCTGATGCTGGAGGATCCGATCCCCGCGGGGACCGAGCCCATCCAGCGCGACGACCTCTACACGCTCGAAAAGGGCAAGACCGACTGGTGGGGCAGCCGGCGCGAGTACCGCGACAGCCGCGTGGTCTTCTTCCAGGAGGACTTCGAGGCGGGCCGCTACGACTACACGTACCTGTTGAAGGTCATCGCGCCCGGCGTGTTCCGGGCCTCACCGGCGCGCATCTCGGCGATGTACGTGCCGGACGGGAGCGCTTCGAGCGCGGCCGCCACGATCACCGTGGAGTCGGCTGCCACGCCGGCCGGCGCGGCGCAGTCCAAGGGAGGACAGCAGTGAAGACGAGATTTGCCGCCATTGTCGCGTGGCTGGTCACCGGCCATCTCCTGATCGGTGGGCTCTACTGGCTCCTCCTCCAGGTGCCGGAGTCCAACGTCTTCATGCTGACGGCGTCGCTCCTGATTGTCGTCGCGGCGACGCTCCTCGTCGGGGCGATCGAACAGGTGGGACTGCGGGCGTGCTCGCCCGCCGAACCTTTCCGCGCCGCGCTGGCGCCGTCGATTCGCCGTTCGTGGCTCGTCATCTTCCCCGTCGTGCTGTTCACGATCGTGTGGTACGCGACGGCGCACGTTGAGCTGTGGTCGTCGGCGCACGCGGGCGAGATCGACGCGTGGATCATCGCGAAGCTCGGCTGGACGAAGACGAGCGGTCTGCACACGACGATCGACTGGTTCATCGCGTTCGTGCGCTACGGGATCGGGGTGGCGCTGGCCGTCGCGCTGATGGCCTCGCTGGCCGTGAACGGTGTCCGCGGCGCACTCGATGCCGGGTGGATCCGCCGCGGGTGTTCGTGGCGGCTCCTGCTCACCGCAACCGTGGCGCTGTTCGTGGGATTCTGGCTGCCGTGGCAGCAGGTGTACTGGCGTCCCGCGTCGCTGCCGGCAACCTGGATTCAGCCCGCATTCGCGACGGCGAAGCTCGTGCTGCTGTTCGTGGCCGCCAACGTCGCCTGGGCCGTCATTCTCTTCGTGGCGTCACGCCCGAAGCCGGCGGCATCGTAGAGCCTTCATCGAGACGGCGGGCGACACTCGCCCGCCGTCTCTGCCCTCACCCCTAGACCTGGACGAACTTCGCAGCCTTCGCGCCGCAGATCGGGCACGCGTCCGGCGGCTTGCCGAATTCGATGTGTCCGCAGACCGGGCACAGGTAGAACTTCGCCTCAGCCAGGTCCTTCCCGTGCTGAACGGCTGCGAGCGCCAGAGCATACAGCTTCGCGTGCACGGCCTCAGCCGCGACGGCGTAGCCGAACATCCGATTGGCCTTGTGGCCGGCCGCCTCCGCGCGTTTCAACATCGGCGGGTACATCTCGGAGTACTCGTAGGTCTCGCCGGCAATGGCGGCCTTGAGGTTGTCGGCGGTTGACGCCACGCCGTCGAGCGCCTTCAGGTGGCCTTCGGCATGAATCCGCTCGGCCTCGGCGGTCGTCCGGAACAGGCGGGCGATATTCGGGAATCCGTCCTGCTCGGCCTTCGCAGCGAATGCGCGGTATTTCTGGTTCGCCTGGCTCTCGCCCGCAAACGCTTCTTTCAGATCGTCGATCGGCATGAAGTCCTCCGCATGGGAAATGAGGAATCTGGCCGGCACGGTGCCGGCATCGAGGCGGGGCGTTTGATTATGTTCCGAATCGCCGTTCGGGTGACAAGCAGACCTGCCGACCGCGCGACCTACCGCAGATCCTGCCAGCGCACGCCCGAGGCCAGGGCCCGCGCGACGCATGTGCCGGCGGCGCGATACGCCCGGCGCCAGGCCGCCTCTGATGCCCTGTCTCTGAGTTCCGCGTCTGTCGGGCAGGCCTCGGCCGGCGTGGCCGGTCTCACGGCGGCTGCTCCACCGAGCGTCTGGCCTTCAGCAATCGCCACCGCCAGCCCTTCGCGCACCCACAGCGGTTGCGTCCGGAGCACCGGATCCGCCACGACGTGTACGACCTCGTGCGCCAGCGTCGACTCGAGGATCCCGCGCGACTTGAGCGCGTCGAGCGGGATCAAGTCAATCCGCGTCCCCAGCGTCCTCGCGGCCGTCCACCACGGCAGTCCGGTTGCCCGTGCGTAGGCCTCCACCGTGGGATGGAAGCGCATTTCCAGGCCTGAAGGCTCGCCGACCGAGAGCGTCGTTGCCACGCGCCGGACGACCCGTTGTGCACGTTCACGGGTCTCGGCCAGGAGCGGCCTCTGGGATTCCGGCAGCAGCACACGGATGACCGTCGCGCCAGTCGAGGGGGCTGGGGAGAGCCGGCCGATCGTCAAGCCCGGAAAGTAGGCCCCGAGGATGGCGTCGCGCGTGACGCCGCGGGACGCGCGAGCGGTCGCGCCGCGCACGCACAGGCCGACGCCGTGACCGAGCCCCTTGCCCGTCAGCACGTAGCCGGCTGCCGAGCGCGCCACGTCGAACATGGTGCTCTTCACAACCTGCCAGCCGAGGGTCCGGCCGGCTGCCGTGCGGAACGCGTTGGCATCAAGGCGCTCGGGGCTCATACCGGCTGCGCGCACCTGCAGGGCGCGTCCCGACGAGTCGCGCTCCGCCACCGAGAATGCGGCGACGGTCGCGCCGCGGAGGCCGGCCGCGACGAGGGCCCGGCGCAACAGCGGCTCGGGGATCTCGCTGCGCCAGGGCTCGCCAGGCT
>JAPKZP010000596.1 GCA_026393735.1 Acidobacteriota bacterium | reverse complement strand
GCGCAGCTGACGCAGCTGGCCACCGCGCAACTCGAGCAGATCAACCTGTACGGCTACCGGCGCTTTACGCTGATGAAGGCGTTCCGCCGGGTGCTCGACAACGACCTCCCGAGCGGGTCCGCGGGCCTCGACCTCGAAGGCGTGAAGAGGACGTCCCGGGGGCTCTACCTGATCGACGGCCAGATCAGCTTCGACCGCGCCGTTCTGTACGCCTCGGTCATCAGGTCCATGGACTCCGGGCAGCGGGCGTACCTCGACGCGATGAAAGGCAAGGGTTGGGAGTCATGGCCGGACGTCACCGAGGCACAGATTCAGGCCAGGATGAGGGCGCTGCCCCAGGGGACGGCCGTCGCGGTGATGACCTACGCTGGCGATCTCTTCAGTTGGTACGCCGGGTCTGTCGAGGCAGACGTGTACTTCTGCCCGGAGCGCCACGGCACCTATTTCGGCGGTTTCTACATCAAGGACGCCCCGGCGATCGGGCACGAGGGCTATAGCATCGACGAACAACTCACCGCCACGGCCGGCGCGGCCTTGAGCGACAGTTCGATGGGGTACGTGACGCCGGCGCAGGCCGCTCTGATGTCGAGCCTCGTGGAGACGCAGCGCGACAATCTCTACGCGTCGGAGACGGCCAACATCGTCCAGGTGCGCACCGAGATTGCCACACTGCTCAGGAGCCTCTTGTCATCCAGGACGTCGGTGGAGACGGTGCACGAACGGGTGCTGCAGCTCTCGGGCCTCTACGGCGATCTGGACGGCGAGAACAACTACAACTACGTGACGGTGTTCGCGCAGGTCTACCGGTCGTTGAACGGTACGCAGTTGCGTGCGCTCGCGGATCTGCGACACACCATCATGTCGGGCACCTATGCGGACGGGACGCCGTTCGACTACTCCGTCTGCACGACGCCATTCCTGTACTCGGAGCCCGTGAGGGACGTGACTGTGCTGCGGTCGTATCTGAGCGCGTCCGACTCCCTGTTTTTCGAACTGGACTCCCCGCTCTTCGTGCCGTCAGGGCTGAAAGCCAGGAAGTAGTGCGCGCGGCGGTGCTGGCGATCCGGTAGCGGACCCGGGGTGTGCGTCGCCGGGCGGTCCGACTGCGTACGCCCTATACTCTATGGATGGTCATCAAGAACGCCCGGACGTGGCTCATTGCGACCCAGGTGCTGTACGGAGTGTCCCTCTTGCCGTGGGTGGCGCTGGCCGCCATGGCCTTCATGGCGTTCGACGCCGGTCCCAGTACGACGGCCTGGCTGATTGCCGGCACCGTGTGGGCGTACCCGCTCGCGCCCCTGTTCTGCTCGGTGGCGGCCTGGATCCTTTACAGGAAAGGACGCACGACCGGGGCCGTCGTCGCCACCCTGCTGCCGCTCGTCTACCCGGTTGTCGTGATGCTGATTTTCGCCGGGCTGATCGCCACCGGGCATTGACGAAGACGAGCCCGGGCCGTCGCACGCCGGGTGTTCACTGACGACCCCTGCGCCGCGGCATCGGTGGCACCTGCGGCGGCTCGTTTGCCTACTCGGCCCACCCGGAGTCTTTCTCCGGCTTCGCGGCTGGCAGGAGCGGCAGCCCTTCGTGCGGCGACGTGCCCATCAGCCCCACGCGGTGGTACGCGCGGATCTTCTCTCGGGTATCGAAGATGTCCAGGTTCCGCATCGTCAGCGGCCCGATGCGGTCCTGGGGCGTGAAGAACACCTCGTCGCCCTTTTCCATGGTCAGGCGCTCCGGGTGGTACGTGAGATTCGGGCTCGTGGTATCGACGATCGAGTAGTCGTTGC
>JAPKZP010000150.1 GCA_026393735.1 Acidobacteriota bacterium | reverse complement strand
TCGGCGGCACGGTCGGCGACATCGAGAGCCAGCCGTTCCTCGAGGCCAGCCGCCAGCTGCGCCAGGATCTCGGGCGCGAGAACACGCTCTACATCCACCTGACGCTGGTGCCCTTCATCGGGACCGCCGGCGAGCTGAAGACCAAGCCGACGCAGCACAGCGTGCGCGACCTGCGATCGCTCGGGATCCAGCCGGACATCCTCCTCTGCCGCACGGATCGGCAATTGCCGATCGACATCAAGCGCAAGATCTCGCTCTTCTGCGACGTGACCGAGGAAGCGGTCATCACGGCGAGGGACGTCGAGACGATTTACGAAGTGCCCCTGTGCCTGGCCGCCGAAGGCCTCGATGACATCGTGCTGAAGTACCTCCACCTGCCGCCCACCGAGGCGCACATGGAGGCCTGGACGGCGCTCATCGACCGGATCAAGAACCCGGAGCACGATCTCACCATTCACGTCGTGGGCAAGTACGTCGAACTGGAGGACTCCTACAAGAGCCTCAATGAGGCGCTCTATCACGGCGGGTTCGCGAACCGGGCGCGCGTGACGTTTCACTGGGTCGAAGCCGAGGCGCTCGAGCAGGAGGGCGGCGAGCATCTCCTCGACGACGCCGACGGGATCCTGGTGCCGGGCGGTTTCGGCATGCGCGGCACGCGCGGCATGATGCGCGCCGCGCGCATCGCGCGCGAGCGGGCGATCCCGTTCTTCGGCATCTGCTACGGCTTCCAGTGGGCCGCGGTCGATTTCGCACGGCACGCGTGCGGCCTCGAAGGCGCCGATTCGACCGAGTGCGACGAACAGGCGACCCACAAGGTGATCTACAAGCTGCGCGACCTGCTCGGCGTCGACGAACTGGGCGGGACCATGCGCCTCGGCCAGTATGCGTGCGAGCTCGAACCCGGATCGCTGGCCAGCCGCATCTACGGGGCGGAGCTGATCTACGAGCGCCATCGGCACCGCTACGAGTTCAACCGGCTGTACGAGCAGATCCTGATCGACCACGGCGCGCGGATCTCCGGACGGTCGCCCGACGGGAAGTTCGTCGAGATCCTGGAACTGCCGGATCACCCGTGGTTCATCGCCGTGCAGTTCCATCCGGAGTTCCTCTCGAAACCGCTGCGCCCGCACCCGCTCTTCGCGAGCTTCGTGGGGGCCAGCCTTGCGCACAGGACCGCGCGCGTCACCGCAGGCGCCGCCGGGCAGCCGGCGTGACGCCCGCCGCCCGGACCGTGGGTCTATAATGGCGGGCGTGATACCCGTCAGCATCGGCGCCGTCACGATCGGCGGCGGGCGGCCGCTCGTCCTCATCGGGGGCCCGTGCGTGATCGAAAGCGAGGCGCACGCGGTCGAACTCGCCGCCGCCATCGCCGCCATCGCGCGGCGCTGCGGCGTGCCGTATATCTTCAAGGCCTCCTTCGACAAGGCCAACCGCACGTCCGTGCGATCGTTCCGCGGCCCGGGCCTCGATGCGGGGATTCGCACGCTGGCCGCGGTCAAGGCCCGGGTGGGCGTGCCGATCCTCACCGACATCCACGAGGTCGCGCAGGCCCGGCCGGTGGCCGAGGTCGCCGACGCGCTGCAGATCCCGGCGTTTCTGTGCCGCCAGACGGATCTGCTCGTGGCGGCCGGGGAAACGGGCCGGGCCGTGAACGTCAAGAAGGGCCAGTTCCTCGCGCCCGCCGATGTCCGCCACGCCATCGAGAAGGTGGCCTCGACCGGGAACACGCGCATCATCGTCACCGAACGCGGCGCGAGCTTCGGGTATCACAACCTGGTCGTCGACATGCGGACGTTCCCGATCATGCGCGGCTTCGGCTACCCCGTCGTCTTCGATGTCACGCACAGCCTCCAACTGCCGGGCGCGGGCGACGGCGTGACCGCGGGCCAGGCGGAATTCATCGACACGCTGGCGCCCGCCGGCGTCGCGGCGGGCGTCGACGGCGTCTTCCTCGAGATCCACGAGAATCCCCCTATGGCGAAAAGCGACGCGCAGAACGCCCTGGCGCTCGATCGGCTCGAACGGCTGCTGACGCTCCTGGTGCGGATTGATACGGCGCGCCGCG
>JAPKZP010000423.1 GCA_026393735.1 Acidobacteriota bacterium | reverse complement strand
TGAATCCGTGGAGGCTGATCCCCGGCAGCGCCTGGCGCAGGCGCGCGAGCTGGCGGTACTCGGGCCTGAAGTCGTGGCCCCACTGGCTGATGCAATGGGCTTCGTCGACTGCGACGAAGCTGACGCCGCACGACGCGAGCCGGTTCAGAAACCCCTCGCCGCCTTCACCCACCAGGCGTTCGGGAGAGACATAGAGGAGCCGGTAGCGCCCCTGGCGAAGTCCCGCGGCGACGTCAACCTTCTCGTCGGCGGTCTGCGAACTGTTGTAGAGCGCGGCCGGGACGCCGTTGCCGACCAGCGTGTCGACCTGGTCTTTCATCAGCGAGATGAGCGGCGACACGACGACGGCCAGGCCGGGGCGAACCAGCGCCGGCGCCTGAAAGCACAGCGACTTGCCGCCGCCCGTCGGCAGCACGAGCAGCGAGTCGCGGCTGGAAAGCACCGCGTCCATGGCCTCGCGCTGCAGCGGCCGGAAGGTCGCGTATCCCCAGTAGCGGGCGATCGTCTCCTGAAGCGGCGTCACGCGCGCATGCCCGGCGCGTCGTGGCCTGCGCGGAGGTTGTGTGTGCGGTGTGGCCTGCCGCCAGGGGTGAAGGGGATCATGCGGTGCCTTCAGTGTATCGCTGCGGGCCCAAGGGGCCCAAGGGGGGGCCCAAGGGGCGGGGCCCAAGGGGTCGGGACTGTTTTCGCAAATCGACTCATTCGAGTTACAGAAATGCAAGCAAGGGATCCCAGCAGCGAGGACATCCAGGTCGAAAGGCGCGATGGACGCCGCCTCGAGCCGCCCTCAGTACTCAACGCTGACGGTTTTGTAATCGGGAACGGGCCTCTTGCGAAATTACTCCCGACCCCTGCGGCCCCTGGCCGGCGCGTGGGAAGGCAAGCGGCTAGTCTCCCGCTGGCAGGCTGACGCGATTGAGGCGGTGTGCACAAGTGAACAGCCCCCGCCGACCAACGCCCGTCATACTGCTGACTATGCAAAGCAACCACGAACGCACCGGCGCCGTGGCGGAGCACCGCAGCATCTCAGAGCGGCGGATGCCCGTGCTACACACCACGTCGATGATGGCCCAGGGGCGGCCCACTCGACGGGCGGTGTTTCCGGAGTACAGCCTCCGCGATGAAGTCCGGAATCTGCGCATGGCGCTTTCGGACCTCACGACGCAGGTCAGCGATCTCGCCGCCGCGCTCGGGCGCGGGTGACGGCTTCGTTGAACGACGCAGATGGATAAAGGAGTGTGCCAAGATGTCAGTGGAACGGATGAAGGTCGCACCTGACACGGTCGCGTATGCCGACGGGGAGCACCACAAGCTCATCGTGGAGTTCGCCATTCCGGGCGCGCCAACGGAGAGTATCGATGTGAAGATCCTGCCGGATAGCGTCTACCTGTTGGCGCCGGCCAGAGACATCGAGTACGTGTCGGCCCTGGCGCTGGGCTGGCCGGTGAAGCCTGACAGGGCCGAAGCTTCGTACGAGAACGGATTGCTTCGAATCGAGGTGCCGTTCAAGGACCCCATGGAAGATGCGGTGAAGGTGGCGATCAAGCCTGGAGGCGTAGAAGCCGCGACCAAGATCATCGATGCCCCTGTCGTGTTGCCCGGCGGAGCCGCGTAGCGGCCTGTCGACATCTGGCAGACTCCGCGTCGGGAAGCCATGCCGGTCTCGTGATGCACGCACACTGCCCTCGTCTGCCCCGGTTCACCGGCACCTGGCACGCGGGAGGCTCCCGTGTCATGCTTCCGCATGCACCGGGGTGAGGCGTGGCGCTGACATCGACGATCTACAGGTTCGACATCGATCTGGCGGACGCCGACCGGCACGTGTACGAATCGCTGGCGCTTCACGTGGCGTGCCACGCGTCGGAATCCGAGGAGTACCTGGTCGCGCGCGTGCTGGCCTACGCGCTGGAGTACACCGAGGGCATCGCGTTCACGCGCGGGCTGTCGGAACCGGAACTGCCGGCGATTGTGATTCGCGACCTGACCGGCGCGCTCCGATCGTGGATTGAGATCGGGGCGCCCGACGCGGCCCGGCTGCACAAGGCCTGCAAGGTCTCGCCGCGCGTCGTGGTCTACATGCACAGGGACCCGGCGCAGTGGCTCCGTGCGCTCGCCGGCGAACGGATCCACCGAGGCGACGTGCTCGAGCTGTACGCCATCGATCGGCGGCTCGTCGGCGACCTCGTCGCCCGCCTCGACCGGCGGGTATCGTTCGCGCTGTCCGTGACCGACCGCGAACTGACGGTGTCGATCGGAACCGAAACGTTGACAGGCGGCGTGGTGCGCTGCCTCCTCGACTGACCGAGCCTCCGTCCCTGGCGGGTCGCACGCCCGGCCTTTTGCCTCAGCCCCGCATCACGCCCTCCTCAAGGTTCAGACGCGCCAGCCACCATGCCGGACGAAAAGGCGATCGTCCCGGCGCCTCCTGCGAGCCGATTGATGGTCTCCTCGAGCGCTTCGCACGTCGGGCCGGCAGCGTGCCTTTGACAGTCCGGGCGGCTCGCCCCCATAATCCGCCGCGTGGTCGTACTGCGGCGCAGGTCGGCGCGCCCGGATCTATCACCATTCATGTCGCGAACATCACGGAAACCCCGCGCTCCTGAACGGG
>JAPKZP010000141.1 GCA_026393735.1 Acidobacteriota bacterium | reverse complement strand
CCTCTCCCGGAGAGGTTTCCTCAGTACACAGAAAACCGACGACATGACCCGCCGCAGGTTACTTCGCAAACCGCTCGACACGGCGGGCACGGGAAACCTCTCCCGGAGAGGTTTCGACACGAGGCGTCCGGAAACCTCTCCGCGTCCGGAAACCTCTCCGGGAGAGGTTTCGTCGCTTGCAACCCATCCGCAGCTTTGTACCGCCGTGCCACTGGCCCTCCTCTTCCTGGGATTGTGGATGGGTGCACCTGCGGCGGCCCAGACCATCTCCCAGAAGGGTTTCGTCGAACTCAAAGGCATCGGGTATCCGCAAACCACTCCGCAGGACGACACGCAGGCGGTGGGGGAGGCCCTGCTGAGGTACGAAGTGTCCGCGAAGCCGGCGGCCTGGTTCCGCTTGTCGGGTTCGATTGACGCGCGAGGCGACTCGCATGACCAGACGACGTGGGACGGCGTGGATTGGGAGGATCGGGGCATCACGAGACCCGGCCTGAGTGTGCGGAAGCTGAGCGGGCTCTTCAGCCGAGGCCCTCTGAGCCTCGAGGTTGGAAAGCAGTTCGTGCGCTGGGGCAAGACCGACCTCCTGAACCCGACCGACCGCTTCGCCCCCCGCGACTACCTGACGGTGGTCGACAACGAGTTTCTCGGCGTGACGGGCGCGCGGTTGACGGCCGGCCTGCAGTCGAACACCCTCGACGTTGTCTGGACCCGGTTCACACCGAGCCGGACACCGCTTCTCGACCAGCGATGGTCCGGCCTGCCGCCAGACGTGCAGTCCCTGCCGCTCGTGGACCAGGGTGCAGCGTACCCGCACCGATCGCAGGTTGGTTCACGGTGGAGCCACGTCGGCCATGGCTTCGAGTTCTCCCTGTCGGCGTTCAACGGCAACAACAACCTGCCGTTGATCGTCACCACGATGCCTTCCCTGCCGACTGGCGAGGTCCCGCCCGGCACGCTGTTGCCGCCCGCCAGTTCGCCTGGACCCCCGGCGTCGGTGCCGATCCTGCGCGTCTACCCGGAGCTCTGGATGGCCGGCGGCGACGCGGCGGTGCCTCTCCGCCACTTCACCATCAAGGGCGAGGCCGCGTTCTTCGGCACGAGCGACTCCCGCGCCGACGAGTACTGGCTGTACGTGATCCAGGTCGAGCGCCAGTCCGGCGAGTGGTTCTTCGTGGGCGGGTACTCCGGGGAAGTCGTGACGACGCAACGGACGCAGGCCCAGTTCGCGCCCGATCGCGGCATGACGAAAGCGTTCCTCGGGCGGGCCGGCTACACGATCGACACGAATCGCAGCCTCGCCTTCGAAGCCGCCGTCCGCCAGAACGGCGACGGCGTCTGGACCCGGGGTGAGTACTCACAGGCCTCGGGGCAGCACCTTCGCCTCACGGTCCAGGCCACGTGGATCGGCGGCGAGCCCTCGGATTTCTTCGGACGCTACGACCGCAACTCGCACGTCTCGGTCACGGCCCGCTACTCGTTCTGACACCGCGGACCCGGGGGCTGCGTCAGCACCAGACGTTGCGTATAAGATAGACCTTCACCATCGACTTCAGTTGTTCCCCGGGAGGGCGTCCATGTCCTGGTTCAAGCGTGCGCTGTTGTGGATTGGCGGACTGCTGGTCATCCTGGTCGTCGTGGCGTTCCTGCTGCCGCGCACCGTTCACGTGGACCGTTCGATCACCATCAACGCGCCGCGCACAACGGTGTTCGCGCAGGTGAACAGCTTCGCGACCTTCAACAAGTGGTCTCCGTGGTTCGAACTCGATCCCAAGGCCAAGTACACGTTCGACGGGCCGGTGTCAGGCGTCGGCGCGAGGATGACCTGGGTCGGCGATCCCGGCACGCTCGGTTCCGGCAGCCAGGTCATCACGGCGAGCCAGCCGGAAGAGAGGGTCGCGTCTGACGTGGACTTCGGGCAGGGCGGCCTGGCAAAGCAAGTCATCACGCTGGCCGACAGCGGGACCGGCACGCGGGTCACCTGGGGGATCGACGTCGATCTGGGCATGAACCCGGTCAGCCGGTACTTCGGGTTGATGTTCGACAAGATGATCGGGAAGGACTTCGAGAAGGGGCTGGCGGGGCTGAAGGCGTACGCCGAGGGGCTCCCGAAGTAGGAAGGCAGCCCCGCCCATGGAGCAAGGCAGGTCGGGATGTACAAGACACTTGCACATCGGGTGGATCGAGACGAGATCGCCGCGCGGCTGGGATCCGTGCGGCCGGACTCCCCACGCCAGTGGGGCAGGATGACCGCAGACCAGATGCTGTGTCACCTGAGCGATTCGTGCCGGGCGGCGCTCGGCATCAAGCACCTCGCCCGGCGCGACAACAGGTTCACGCGGACTGTCGTCAAATGGTTCGCCCTGTGGGGGCCGCTGCCGTGGACGAAAGGCATCCCGACGGCGCCGGAAGTCGATCAAATGGGCGCCGGCACGCAGCCCTCGGTCTTCGAGCACGACATGTCCGAGTTGCGTGCGCTGCTCCAGCGCGTGATTGACGAGCCCGACCTCGTGTCCCGCCAGTCGCATTCGATGTTCGGCCGGATGACGCACGCGGAGTGGCTTCGCTGGGCCTACCTGCCCGCCGACCACCACCTGCGCCAGTTCGGCGCGTAGGGGTCCGGGGCGGAGATGCCTGGGCCTCAGCGTGCGTCTGACGAGAGCCGCGCCCGGAGGTCGCCCTTCACGACTTTCCCGTACGGCGTGCGGGGGAGCGCATCGACGAACAGCCAGCGCCTGGGGATCTTGTACTTCGCGAGCTTCTGAGCCAGGAACGCCGCGAGTTCTTCTCCTGTCGTGCTGCCGGCCTCCCGCAGCACGATGCAGCCCGCGCCGATCTCGCCCCACGTGGTATCCGGCACTCCGACGACAGTGGCATCCTTCACGGCCGGG
>JAPKZP010000380.1 GCA_026393735.1 Acidobacteriota bacterium | reverse complement strand
TCTGAGGGAGACCTGTCCGATGACCGCTCTGTCGCGCGTTTTCTCGTGCACCCGGCCCCTCCTGGCGGCCGTGATCCTGGTCCTGGGCGTCGGCCACGCCGCGGCGCAGCCCGCGCCGCAGGCCGCACCGCGGCCGGCCGCCCAGAAGGCCTGGCCCCTCACGCGCCCCGAAGCCACGACGTTCGCGGAAACCAGCCGGTACGACGATGTGATGTCGTTCATGAAGGCGATGGCGGCAGCCTCGCCGCAGATTCGGCTCACGACCTACGGGTACACCTACGAAGGCCGTCCGATGCCCCTGGCCGTGATCGGCGCCACGGGCACCACCCCTCAGGAGATCCTGGCGACGAAGAAGACCCGCGTCTACATCCAGGGGAACATCCACGCGGGCGAGGTCGAGGGCAAGGAAGCCTTGCTGTGGCTGTTGCGGTCCATCGCCAAAGGCGAGCGCGCGGACTGGTTCAAGACGGTCGTCCTGCTGATTAACCCCGTCTACAACGCCGACGGCAACGAACGCGTGAGCGTCGCGAACCGTGGCAGCCAGAACGGGCCGGTCGGTGGCATGGGCCAGCGCGCCAACGCGCAAAACCTGGACCTCAATCGTGACTGCACGAAACTCGAGACCGCCGAGGCGCGCTCGCTCGCGATGCTACTCACGAAGTACGACCCGCAGGTCGCCATCGACCTGCACACGACGGATGGCAGTACCGACAGCGGCTTCTACCTGACGTACGAGACCTCCCTGAATCCGAACGACTCGACGGCCACGACCGGACTGCTGCGCGACACGCTGCTGCCGCTGGTGACGAAGAACGTCAAGGCCAAACACGGGTGGGACTTCTTCTACTACGGCGGCGTGATGCGCGGCGGGGAGGAACGCGCGTGGAGCTCGGACGCCGACCTCGCGAAGCCGCGCTATACCTCGACGTACTTCGGCGTGCGCAACAAGCTCGGCATCCTGGTCGAAACCTACTCGTACGCGTCGTTCGAAGATCGCATCAAGGCCAGCTACTGGTTCCTCGAAGAGACGCTCGACTACATCGCGAAGAACGGCGACACCGTGCGCAGGGCCGTTGCCGCGGCGGAGAGCGAATCAGTGATTGGCAAGAGCCTCGCCGTGCGGCAGAAGCTCGTCAAGGGACCCGAGCCGAAGACCATCGTGTTCGCGCAGACGGTGACCGAACGGAACCCCTACGTGCCTGACCGTCCCATGCGCGTGCGCGTCCCCGGCGGTGAAACGACCGAGACGATGGCGCACTACGGCACGACCGAACCGACCGAGACGAGTATCGCGCCGCGTGCATGGGTACTGCCGAACCTGCCGGCGCCGCCCCAGGGTGGCCGCGCCGGCGCGCCTCCGGGAACTGGTGGGCAGTTCGGGCAGGGCGGCGGACGCGGGGGCATGGGCGGATCGCCCGTCGCACGCGTCATCGCCAGCGTCGTCGACCGGCTCGAGGCGCACGGCATCAAGTACACCCGCACCGAAAAGGACCTGCCGTTCAAGGGAGACCGGTTCAAACTCGAGTCGTCCGTCCTGGCCCAGAACGAGTACCAGGGCACGCACAAGATGCGGACGGTGACGGGCGCGTGGGAAGCCACCGAGCAGACGATGCCGGCTGGCTCGATCGTCGTGCCGATGGATCAGCCGCTGGCGCGGTTGGCGTTCATCCTCTTCGACCCGCGTTCGGACGACGGCTTCATGGCGTGGAACATCCTCGACGCCATGCTCGGCGCAACGCCCGCGCCGGACTACTACCCGGTCTGGCGGACGATGGAGGCGGCAGGGAAGTAACATGCCGCCGTCCGCGCGCGCGACGGCGTGATGATGGCCGGGTCGGACTTCCGCAAGGACGGGCTGGCCCTTAGAAGGTGGCTGACAACGATGCGAGTGCTGATCACCCGGATCGACCGCCGATGGGCGGCGCTCGTCGTGCTGACCGCCGCCGTCGTCTCTACAACGGCTGGATGCGGGTCGAAGACATCCTCGAGCCCGACGGCGCCCACTCCGACGACATCCCCCGTCCCGATCATGGGGGCGGCGCGGCTCAACGCCGTGCAGCTCTTCGCCTGGTTCAACGGGCGGCAGCCGCGGCCATCCGGCGTGTACGCCGCGACGGTCCCCGTCGAGACCCTGGTGCAGCTGTTCATCGACGAAGGCGCGGCCGAAGGCGTGGCCGGTGACGTGGCCTTCATGCAGAGCGTCGTCGAGACCGGGTGGTTTCGCTTCAGCGCGACGGTGCCGGGGTCGACGAACAACTTCGCCGGCATCGGCGCGACCGACACGAATCCCACGCCCGCCACGTTTCCCGACGCGCGAACGGGCGTGCGCGCGCAGATTCAGCATTTGCGCGCGTACGCCGACCCTGGCGCCACCTCGTGCTCCGTGCCACCGTTACACAACGCATGTGTCGATCCCCGCTTCGACCTCGTCACGCCCAAGGGGAAGGCCACGACGTGGAACCAGATGGGCAACGGCAACTGGGCCTCGGCGTCGACCTACGCAACCAGCATCCTCACGCTCTACACCGAGGCCCTGACGTTCAACGGTCTTCGGTAGGACCTGCACGCCGCAATCGCGCTATGATGCGCGCCATGTCCTCGGCCCGGCACGCGCAATGGATACTGTGGGGCGCCATCGCGATGGGCGCCGTGCTGCGG
>JAPKZP010000643.1 GCA_026393735.1 Acidobacteriota bacterium | reverse complement strand
GAAGCCGAGCACGTACTGGCTGTGCAGTTCCTGCGCGATGCGGGTGAACGTCGCATTCAGGTCTGCCGTTTCCTTCAGCAGGTAGTAACCGCCGCCGGTTTCTTCGGAGAGCTTCCTGAGCACGCGGTCGGGATTGGTGCGGACCTGGCGCATTCCGTCGAAGTAGACGGACTCGAGCCCAATCCCGTAGATCATCACCTCGTCGGCCCGCGCCCGATCGAGCACGTCACCCTGGCCGACCTTGCTGGAGGTGTCCTCCCCGTCGGTCAGCAAGACGACAACGCGGCGCCCTTCGATCGTCAGGAGTTGATTGAGGGACTGATCGATGGCGTCGTTCAATCGCGTGGGATAGCCGAAGTCGAGGTCCTTCAATGCCGCGACGAGTTCGTCGCGGTCCGCGGTAAAGGTGCCGCTGAACTGGATCTTGTCGTTGAACGCGCCGACCTGGGCTCTGTCCTGGGGCAGCATGCGGACGAGGAACTGCTCGGCGCCGGTCTTCACGAGCTTGAGCGAGTTCGTCATGCTCCCGCTCGTGTCGAGCATGACGACGGCGGTGATCGGCTGCGTCTGGTTTTCGAAGACGGTCAGGTCCTGGCGGATGTTGTTGTCGAGGATTTCGAAGTCGTCGCGCGTGAGGTTCGGCACGAGCGATCCGAACGGATCCGTGACCGTCACGTAGAGCGGCACGATCTTCGTGCCGGACTTGAAGACGCCCGCCTGCTGACCGGCCGGCTCCGTGCCCGCGGCCCGAATCATCGGCTGCGCCGCCAGCAGGACGCTGCCGAGCACGAAAACCCCGAAGACACGCATCGTCATACCCATGTTCCGCAGGTTAGCAGGCCGGCCATGAGCCAGCAACCGGGTCGGGCTATTTCACGGCCGACAGGCGGCTCGCCGTTGCCTCGGCCGCGCGCATGACGCGCAGGAGATTCAGCCCGATCACCTTCTTGATCTCGTCGTCGGTGTACCCGCGCCGCAGCAATTCCGCCGTCAGCACCGGGAACGTCGACACGTCGTCGAGGCCTGACGGCGCAGCCGAGATGCCGTCGAAGTCGCTGCCGTACCCGACGTGATCGATGCCCGCCATCTTGCGGACGTAGTCGATGTGATCGGCGACGTTGGAGACGGTGACCTTCGGCCTCGGGTGCGCGGCCAGCCATGGCGCCAGCGCCGCTTTCACCACGGCTTCATCGTTCGGGTTCGCCTTTTCGAGCCGCGCCTGTTCCGCCTCGTACGCCGCATCCCACGCGGCCGCCTCCGGCGTCGTGAACCCGGGCACGAACGACACCATGACGACGCCGCCGTTCTTCGGGAGCATCCGGAGGATGGCATCCGGCACATTGCGCGGGTGGTCGCACAGGGCCCGCGCGGACGAATGCGAGAAGATGACGGGGGCCTGGGTGACGCGCAGCACGTCTTCCATCGTGTCCGGCGACACGTGGCTGATGTCGACGATCATCCCCAGACGGTTCATCTCGCGGACGACGTCCTCACCGAACGGCGTGAGCCCGCCGTGCTCCGGCGTGTCGGTCGCGGAATCGGCCCAGGGCACGTTCTTCGAATGGGTGAGCGTCATGTACTTCGCGCCGAGGCGGGCGAACATCCGCAGCGCGCCCAGCGACGAGTCGATCGCGTGCCCGCCCTCCATGCCGATGAGCGACGCGATCTTGCCGGACTTGAAGATCCGCTCCACGTCATCGGCCGTCCGGGCGATTTCGAACACGTCCGGGTAGCGCGCCATCATGCGATAGACAATGTCGATCTGCTCGAGGGCGGCCGTGACGGCGCCCTTGCCGGCCAGGCTCGGCGGAGTGTAGACGGACCAGAACTGCGCGCCGACGCCTCCCTGGCGGAGCCGTGGAATGTCGGTCATCGTCTTCGGCTGCGGCGCCCGGATGTCGAGCTTCGCCGGGTCCTTGTCGGCGAGTTGCCGCACTTCCCACGGGTAGTCATTGTGCCCGTCGAACATCGGCACGGCCCGGTGGAGGTCCCTGGCCCGGGTCAGCAGGCTGTCGGCCTGTCCGGAACCGGCCGACACGGCCACTGCCGTCACGGCCGCGCACACAAACGACACCATGAGACTTCGACGGATCACGGGCAGTCCTTTCGCTGGAGGAGAAGTCAGTATATTCGGTGAGCCGCCCGGCATCGTGTAGAATCTCGGTTTCCGCAGCCATTCCGGGGAATGTCGCATGTCCGAAGTGAAACCGCCGATCTTCGTCGACCTCGAGTGGGAGAACGGGCTCAAGTTTGTGGCCCGCGACGGCTCGCATCAGTGGGTGCTGGACGGCCGCAACGAATCCGGGCCGACGCCAGTCGTCGCGCTGGCGTCCGCCCTCGCCAGTTGCATGGCGATTGACCTCGTGCACATCCTGACGAAGGGGCGCTTCAAGGTGACGTCGCTCGGCGCCGAGTTGACCGGTCACCGCGCCGACGCCGAGCCCCGGCGCTTCGTGAGCATCGAGTTGCGGTTCACGCTCGGCACGAATGCCTCCGATGCCCAGATCGCGAGGGCGATCGAGATGTCGCACGACAAGTATTGTTCCGTGTGGCACTCGATGCGGCAGGACATCGCGTTCACGACGAGTTTCACGCACGAGGGGCTGGAATCGTGACGGCGGGGCAGCGGACAGGATCACGTGGGGGGCCGGGTGCGTGGGTGGCCGCGATCGGCGTTGCCGCTGCCCTGGCCGCCGTCTCGGCCGCGGCGCGGCAGGCGCCGGCGGAAGACGCTTCGTTCCTGACGGCGCGCAGCGTCGCCGCTTTGGCGCAGACGAGCGGCAGTGTGGACGTGGCCGGGCTCGAGCAGCCCGTCGAGGTCATCCGCGATACATGGGGCGTCCCGCACATCTACGCGAAGTCCGAGCACGACCTCTTCTTCGCGCAGGGATACGTCGCCGCCCAGGACCGCCTGTGGCAGATCGATCTCTGGCGACGCATCGCAGACGGCACGCTCGCCGAGGTGGTCGGGCCGTCCGCCGTGAAGCGCGACACGTTCGCCCGGCTCCTGAAATACCGCGGTGACATGCAGGCGGAGTGGGGCAGCTACGGCCCGGGGGCGCGGGCGATCGTGGAGGCGTTCGTCGCCGGCGTGAACGCGCAAATCGCTTTCGTAAACCAACACCCCGAGACGCTGCCCATCGAATTCCAGCTGCTCGACGCGCGTCCCGTCCCCTGGACACCGGAGGTCGTCATCGGCCGGATGGCGGGCTACGTGATGACGCGCAATGCCCGCTCCGAAGTGCAGCGCGCCCGGCTCGCCCGCAGCGAGGGTATCGAGAACGTGGCGGCCCTGATGCCCGTCGACCCGGCGACGCCGATCGCGCTCCCCGATGGCCTCGACCTGAATGACATCGTCGAGGGCGTCCTCGACATCGCGAGCGACGCGAGCGAGACCGTCCGCTTTCCTGACCAGCTCGCGAAGGCCGCGTCGCGAATGACGGCCCCCGGGCCGGCGCTCCTCGCGCGGCCGACGGCCGTCGCCGAGAGTACCGAGGGCGGCTCACCCGATCTGGACGAGCCGTGGGCCGATGTGGCGTGGCGGAACGGATCGAACAACTGGGTGCTCGCGGGCACGATGACCGCTTCCGGAAAGCCCATCCTGGCCAACGACCCACACCGCGTGATCGCGCTGCCGTCGCTACGCCACACGGTGCACCTCGTGGGTCCCGGCTGGAACGTCATCGGCGCGGGAGAATCCGCCCTGCCGGGCGTGGCCGCCGGCCACAACGACCGCGTCGCGTTTGGGTTCACGATCGTCGGCATCGATCAGCAGGACCTGTACGTCGAACGGCTCGATCCCGCTGCGCCGGATCACTATCTCTACAAGGGTGTGTCGGAGGCGATGACCGTCGAGCGCCAGTCGATCCGCGTGCGCGGCGAGGCGACGCCGCGGACCGTGGAACTGCGCGTCACGCGCCACGGACCGGTCGTGCATCTGGATGCCGGCCGCCAGCGGGCCTACGTTCTGCGCTGGGTCGGGACGGAACCCGGCACGGCCGGGTACCTGCGTTCGCTCGAACTGAACCGCGCGCGCAACTGGGCCGAGTTCCGTGCCGCCGCCGCCGGGTGGAAGGTGCCGTCGGAAAACCTGGTGTATGCGGACGTGGACGGCAATATCGGCTGGATCGCTGCCGGCCTCGCGCCGGTCCGGCCAAACTGGAACGGCCTGTTGCCCGTGCCCGGTCAAGAAGGCAAGTACGAGTGGAGCGGGTTTCTCTCCATCGATGATCTGCCGCAGGCGTTCAACCCGGCCTCGGGGTACATCGCGACGGCCAACCACAACATTCTGCCGGCCGGGTACACGAAGGTACTCCAGTACGAATGGAGCGCCCCCTACCGATACCGCCGGATCGACGAGGTGCTGCGCGAAGCGAAGGCCGCCGGCCGGAAGCTGACGGTCGCCGATTCCGAGCGCCTGCAGCACGATGCGACGTCGCTCGTGGCGAGGGCCGTCTGCGACGCGCTCCGGCAGGCGAGGGACGCGCGGACGCAGGCCGGGACACTCGACGAGGCGCACGGCTTTACCCGGCGTCGCCTGGGCGCGATCGATCGCATGATCGGCTGGGACCAGGTGCTGGATGCCGATTCGTTCAACGCGGCCATCTACAGCCTCTGGATGCCGCGTCTTTCGGCCGCGGCAGGCACCCTGCTGCCCGCGGTGACGGGCGGGCCCCGCGCCGGCCAGTCGGTGTCGAACGAGCAATTGCTCGGCCTGTTCGCACGGGCGGGATCGGACCCGCCCGTGCAGGACGTCCTGCTGGGCCAGGCGATCGACGAGGCGTGGCGGGAAGCGGCCCGTCTCATGGGACCTGACCAGTCGACGTGGACGTACGGGCGGATCCACCGGGCGTACTGGGAGCACCCGCTGGCCTCGACGCCGGCGAGGCGCGACGTGTTCAACCTGCCGGACGTGCCGCGCGGCGGCGATGCCACTGCGCCGTTCGCGACCGGCACCGGACCCAGCCAGACCCACGGGGCGTCGTTCAGGGAAGTGATCGATCTCGCGGACTGGGACCGATCGACCACCATCAACGTGCCTGGCGAGTCGGGCCAGCCGCGCAGCCCGTTCTACGGGAACCTCCTGCCCCTCTGGGCAGCGGGGCAGTACCATCCCATGCTGTTCTCACGCCAGGCTGTGGAGGCCAACGCCTCCGCCCGCCTCGTGATGCGCCCGGCGGCCCGGTGACGCTCACGATCGATCTGCGCGCAGGGGAGGACGATTCGTGAGCGCGTCTGCAAACCGCCGGGCCTACATCGACTGGATGCGCGGGTTGAGCGTGCTCTTCATGATCGAGGCGCACACGTTCGACTCCTGGACCCGTGTCGTCGAACGGAGCCGGCCGATCTGGTTCTGGGTGAGCTTCATCGGCGGCATGGCCGCGCCCATTTTCCTGTTTCTCGCCGGCGTGTCGGTGTCGATGGCCAGCGCCGCGCGCGCCCGGCGCTCGGGAGACCGGAAGACCGCTGCGTGGTCTGTGCAGAAACGCGGATGGGAGATCTTCGGACTGGCATTCCTCTTCCGACTGCAGACGTGGGTCCTGAGTCCCGGCGCGACCGTCAAGGGCATCTTCAAGGCCGACATCCTGAACGTCATGGGGCCGTCCATCGCCGCGGCTGCGTGGATCTGGGGCATCTTCATCTCGCGCCGGATGCGCCTCATCGCCTTCGGCGCGCTGGCGTGCGCCTTCACCTATCTGACGCCGGTCGTCCGGCACGCGGCGTGGATCGCATGGCTGCCGGATCCCGTCGAGTGGTACATCAGGCCGTTTCCGAAGCTCAGCGTCTTCACGATCTTCCCGTGGGCGGGCTACGTCTTTGCGGGCGCGTTCCTGGGGGAACTGCTGACGACCGTGACGACGGCCGCCGAGGAATGGCGGATGAACCGCTGGTTCGTCGTGGCCGGCGTCCTGCTGATGCTGGGCGGCTACGGCGCGTCGTTCCTGCCGTCCCTCTACCCGCCCGGGCACTCGGAATTCTGGACCTCCTCGCCTACCTACTTCTTCATGAAGATGGGCGTGATGCTGGTGCTGATGGGGCTCATCTACATCTACGTGCAGCGCCCGTTCTCCGCCGAGCCTCGCAATCCGGCCTGGAGCCCCATGCTGGAGTTCGGCCGCTCGTCGCTGTTCGTCTACTGGATCCACGTGGAGATCGTCTACGGCATCTTCACGTATCCCCTCCACCGGCGCCTGCCGATCCAGTGGACGCTTGTCGCGTTTCTCCTGTTCTCGGCGCTGATGTACGGCGCGACAATCCTCAAGTGCCGGATCGTCGCCGACTGGAAGGCCATGCGGGCCGTCGCACAGCCGGCGTGACGCGGCAGCGTCACGGGCGATCCCGCCCGCTCCCGACGAGGTCGCCTGCGGTGCTATGATCGCGGAGTGGACCGAGCGGATCTTCTTGCCTTCGCGCGCCGCGACTGGTCGCTCATCGCGAACGCCAAGACCGGCTTCTGGCAACATCGAAAACGCGACCGGCCGCCGGGGGACATCATAAGCTTCGCCGACGGCCTTCGCCGGTACGCGCTCGCTGTCCGGCCCGACTGGCCCAGCGAAGCCGACCGTGCCGCGGACCTCGCAGTCCATCTGCGCGTGACGGAGGCCCTCCGTGCCGTCTCAAGCCGGTCCCGCTGAGCTTCTTGCCGACCTCGCGAGAGAACTCGCCCGACTTCAGGTGCCGTGGTACGTCTTCGGGGCACAAGCCGTCCTGATATGGGGCCGGCCGCGCCTGACAACGGACGTGGACGTGACGGTAAGGCTCGGTGACATCGACGCCAGTGCGCTCGTGAGCGCATTGCAGGAGTGCGGGTTCGGCCTCCGCATCCTCGCCACCCCGGAATTCGTGCAGCAGACGCGCGTACTGCCACTGGTCCACTCCGCGTCGGGCCTCGCGGTTGACGTCGTGCTGGCAGGGCCTGGCCTCGAGGACGAGTTCCTGGCTCGGGCCGTCGTCGTGGACATTGACGGCATGCCGATTCCCGTCATCAGCGCCGAGGATCTGATCGTCACCAAGATCCTCGCCGGACGTTCGAAGGACATCGACGACATTCGCGGTGTGCTCGCCGAGCGCGGAGACCGCGTCGACGTCGGGCAGGTCCGTCGGACTCTCGGGATTCTGGAAACCGCCCTCGGCCAAAGCGACCTGCTGCCGATCTTCGACGATGAACTGAAGCGGTCCCGCGCGCCCAGCCACCGCCCGTGAGGGCGCCGCCACCCTCGTTGTGTCCCGCCCGGTGACGGTGCATACTGCAGCAATCATAAGGAGTGCGCCGATGGCGAAGTCGCTGAAGGACCACCTGTCTCCGTACGTCGTGACCAAGGGCCGCCAGTTCAGGCTTGCGGACTGCGACACGGACGCTCGCGGCTGGAAGATGTCCAAGGACGAGATGGAGGACGCTCTCCAGACGGGCGTCGCCAGGCTGGGCGAACTGCAGGAGAAGCTCTACGCCCAGGACCAGTGGGGCGTGCTGCTGATCTTCCAGGCGATGGACGCCGCCGGAAAGGACGGCGCCATCAAGCACGTCATGTCGGGCGTCAATCCGCAGGGCTGCGAGGTCTACTCGTTCAAGGCCCCGTCGGCCGAAGACCTGGATCACGATTTCATGTGGCGCACGTCGAAGTGCCTGCCCGAGCGCGGCCGCATCGGCATCTTCAACCGCTCGTACTACGAAGAAACGCTCGTGGTCCGCGTCCACCCGGAGTTCCTGCAAAAGCAGAAGCTGCCGCCCAGCCTGGTGAAGAAGCGGATCTGGAAGCAGCGCTTCGAGGACATCAACGCGTTCGAGCGGTACCTCTCGCGCAACGGCTTCGTCATCAGGAAGTTCTTCCTCAACGTCTCGAAGAAGGAACAGAAGAAGCGGTTCCTCGAGCGGATCGATCAGTCGCAGAAGAACTGGAAGTTCTCCGCGGCCGACGCGAAGGAACGAGGCTGCTGGGACCAGTACATGGAGGCGTACGAGGACATGATCCGCAAGACGGCGACCGGGTATGCGCCCTGGATCGTCGTGCCTGCGGACAACAAGCGGTTCGCGCGACTGGTCGTCGCCGCGACCGTGATCGACGCCCTTGAAGATCTGAATCTCAGGTTCCCGCGAGTGTCCCCGGAGCAGAAGAAGGCGCTCGAGGCCATCCGCGTGGCGCTCGAGCGCGAACGCGCGTAGCAACCCGTCAGCCCGCAGGCGGCGTTCAGGGCCCTCAGGACCGGCGCCAACCACGCGCGCCGGCCATGACGCCCTCGTCAAAGACGGGCAGTCTTCTTTGTAAAGTCTTATATAACAATAAGATACGGTCGTTCTTTGGACGCGGCCAGGCGGCCGGACGGCTGTGCGTGCTCGTCCATCCAGCTCGTTGAACACCCGAACATCCCGGGGAATGGCCGGATTTCGCAGAAAACGGTTGAGATTGGGGCATCCGGGCCATAAGATGCCGACGAATTCCAGCAGGTGTTAGCCATGATCAATGTATCCGCCATTCGCATGCAGCAGTTTGGCGTTCAGTTCTACAGCGCCTCCCTCACCGCCAAGGACATCGACAAGCTCGTGCGCTTCGAAGTCCTGAGCTACGGGGAGCAGCACCACCCGCCGGTGCGCGGCAAGAAACGGACCGGCGCCGTGTCGAAGGTGAACTGGGATCTCCTCGAGCGGCGCATCGGCGCCAACGAGAAGGCGTATCAGCGGCAGATCATCCGGCGGAAGATCGACGAACTGGTGCAGTACTACGAGCAGTGCCGCCAGGCGCGCGACCTGCCCTCGATTCCCGGCGCGGTGATCATCTCCTGCGACGAGGCGCTGACGTTCACGCCGATGGCCGAGGACTCGAATCTCGGCACGCTCAAGGTGCCGGAGCGGGAAGGTATCCTGCGGGCGATCGACGGTCAGCACCGCCTGCTCGCGATGCACGCCGACATCGAGCGGTTCGGCCAGGAGAGCTTCACGGTGCCCGCGGTCATCTTCGACCGCCTGCCCGAGGATCACATCGTCCAGATGTTCGTGACGATCAATGCGAAACACACCCGCCTGAACTCGTCGCATCTCGTGAGCCTGTCCGGGCGGCAGCTCTACCGCGACGACAGCCTGGCGGTCGCGCACGACATCGTCCGGGCGCTGAACGAACGCGACGACTCGCCGCTCTATATGGACATCAAGCTGCTGGGCGTCGGAAAAGGCCACGTCGCGCAGGCGCCGCTCGCGCAGGAGCTGAAGCGGCTGTTCCAGGGCGACGCGTTCGGAGGCCCGCGCAAGACGCAGGACTTCCACGAGGACGCGAAGCGGTTCTTCGTGAACTACTTCAAGCAGGTCGCGCTGGTGTTCGGCGCGGCCTGGAATGGCCGGAAGTACAGCATCAAGTCGTCAACCGCGCTGCGGGCGTTCGTGCGCGTGGCGCCCGACGTGGTGCGGAGCCTCGACCAGGAACATGTCGAACGGACGGACTTCCGCGCAATTGGCCGCGTGATCTCACCGTGGGGCCGCCGCATCGGCGACCTCCGCTTCGAAACCGAGGGCGCATGGAGCAAGAGCCCCTCGGTCGACTCCCTCACGAAGGAACTGCGGCTGGCGCTGCTGTACCCGGAAGGGGCGATGGTCTAGGGGATCGGAGGCGGTCGGCCTCACCCATGGCGTGATCGACCAGGCCCAGCACTCCCTCCTGATCGCGGCCGTCGCCGGAAGCGCCGTGCTGCCGGCGCCCCTGTGCTCGGAATTCGTCGCGAGGAGCCCACTATGAACCGGCTGCTTCCGTTCCTGCTCGTCGGTGTCGGGGGATTCCTCGGGGCCAACGCACGCTACGTCGTGGCGAGATGGGTCGGTTCCATGACGGACGCGCGGTTTCCGCTCGGGACCTTCGTGATCAATGTCAGCGGCTCGTTTCTGCTGGGCCTCCTTGGCGGGTTGCTGGCCGCGCGACTCGTGCCGCAGAGCGACAACGTCCGCCTGGCCATCGGCGTCGGCTTCCTCGGGGCGTTCACGACGTTCTCGACGTTCGAGTTCGAGACCCACGCCCTCTTCGAGGACGGGGTGTGGCTGCCTGCGCTTACCAATATCTTCGTCAGCCTGTTTGTCGGACTTCTGGCGGTCCGCGCCGGCCTGGTGCTCGCGCGGAGCTGGTTCGCGGGATGAGGCAGCCATGAAACTCGAAGCCGAACAGGTGCTGTGCCGGTTCCATCTGTCGAACTTCGTCCACCATCACGGCGAGCCCCTGTACCAGTGGATCGTCGAGACAGCCCGCCACGACGGCCTTCAGGGCGCGACCGTCCTGAAGGGCGTCATGGGGCTGCGGCCCGATGGGTCAATCCTGCAGGAGACCCGATGGGCACTCTCCCAGGAGCTGCCCGTCATCGTCGAAATCGTGGACGGCCCCAAACGAATCGAGGCCTTGTTGGCCCGCGTCGAACCCGCATTCTCCGAAGGCGAAATCACACTGGAACGGGCGCATGTGGTGCTCTACAGGGGCGACGGTGAGACGGGTCGGCGCCGTGCCGCCCCCCAGGTTGACGTAATTGCATCTCAGGATGACAGCGCCGCGTGGGAGGTCAAGACAATGAAGCTGCCCGAAGAGGGAGTCCTGCTGCGTATCTTCATGGGGGAAGCCGATCGTGAGCCCGGACAGGACCGTCCGCTCTACGAAGCCATTGTGCGCCGAGCCCGGGCAGCGCATCTCGCGGGGGCGACGGTACTCAAGGGCCCGATGGGCTACGGGAAGAACTCCCTGGTGCACTCGGCAAAACTGCTCGAGCTCTCGACCGACCTTCCAGTCGTCATCGAAATCGTCGACACCGAGGAGAAGATCAAGGCGTTCCTGCCAACGGTCGACGAACTCGTGACCGAGGGCATGGTCACGCTCGAAGCCGTCCGCGTGGTCAAGTACGTCGCATCACCGGCCCGGTCCTGACACTGCCGTCCCCGCCGAGGCCCTGCGCGACGCGTCCGGGCGGAGGCAGGGAACCCGGAACTTCGGACCTCACCGGTCCGTTCCGAGTATCACGGCCCGGTACTTCTGGTAGAGCCACGCCCCCAGCAGCAGGAACCCGCCCAGGCCGATGAACCCGATGATGCGGTAGATGCCGCCGAGCGTGTACAGGTCGATGAGAAAGACCTTGCCGATGGTGAGCGCGAGGAGCGCGATCGCGAGGTAGCGGATCGGCGCGTAGCGACGGACGATGCCGACGACGACCAGCGCGGTGCCGTAGGTGGCCCAGGCGACCGAGAGCGAGGCCATGCGGGCCAGATCCGCTGTGGCATCCGTCGTCTCGCGGATGTTCCAGTAGAACGAGATCTCCGTGCTGATGAGCAGGATGGTCAGCACGTTGCCTCCGACCCAGAGCGTGGCGATCTCAGCAGTGGCCTTGTCCGCATACTGGTCGGCGAAGCGTCTGTGCAGCCCCGCCAATCCAAAGCACACCGCGACCACGACGAGCGTCGCGCCGACGCGGGCGTTGAAGAACGGGTCGAAGCCGGACGGCGTCTGGAAGAAGCCGAGCATGAACAGGTTGAAGAGCGTGAGGGCGAAGAGCAGCGCGCCGCCCAACCGCATCCAGTCGCGCCGCGACTTCAAGCCGACCCAGATGACGGCAGCCGATTCGACCGCCCACCCCACGACCGACCACCAGTCGTCGAACTGCAGGCCGATGGCAAAGCCCAGCATCGCGAACGCCATCGCGACGCCGTTCAACGCCGCATCCTCGGATGTCTTCCGGAGCAGCCACGCCAGCGCACCGTGCCACACGGCCAGCCCGAGTGCGAGCGCCGGTGAGTAGCCCGGGGCGACGGCGTCGATAATCGTGTAGAGCCCGCCGAAGAGGGCCAGCGCATTGGCGTGGAAGAGGACGATCTCCAGTTTCAGCCACGCATCCTGCGTGCGGCTGAGGCGTTCGCCGAGGCCGACCAGGTGCATCACGTAGATGGCGACGAAGACCACCGCCGGCGCGAGGCGCCAGCCGGGCCCGGTGTGTGCCCCGATCCACACGAAAAGGACCGGCATCACGAGGACGAAGGCCACGAAGCGCAGCCAGGGCCGATCGAGCCGGACGCCGCCAACCACGCCGGCCAGCGAGGCAAATGTCAGGAACACCAGCAGCGCGAGAGGCTGCGTGTGGAGATTGGCGACCGACGCGAAATAGTACGCAAGTGGCGCCGTGAAGAGGACGAAGGACGTGATGTCCGACGATTCGGCGCTCGCGCGCCGGGTCCTGAACGCGGCTCCGGTGAACATGAGCGCGAACACCGTGAGGAACACTTCGGTCGTGACCCATTTCGGCGGTGCGTAGTGCTCGCCTGCCCACCCCACGAAGGTCAGCGCCGTCAGCGCGTACGCCGCGATGTTCAGGTGCGGCCAGGACCGGCGCTCGGCCATGAACACCGTGCCCGCCACCAGGATGGCGTCGTAAGTCAGCAGCACGACTTGCGCGTCTTCCGTCCCTCCCACGAGGAATGGCGTCAGGAATCCGCCGACCACCGCGAAGAACGCCAGGCCCTGCGAGCGGTGCAGGTCTGCCGCCCACGCCGCGGCGGCGGTGATGACGACCATGAGTCCGAACGCCGCGGGCCGGCTGATGAGCCCGTAGAAGTTGAGCGCAGCGTACGCGGCGATGTAGAGCGCGACGAACCCGCCTCCAGCCACAATCTGCCCGTAGAGGGGGTAGCCGCGGCGGGCGATGCGATGGCCGCCGCCGACCATGACCAGGCCGAACAGGGCGCCGAGCAACACGCGGCCCGTCTCATTGACCCAGTTGTTGTCGAATGCGTACTTCACGAAGAAGCCGATGCCCAGGACGAGCGTCGCGGTGCCGATGTAGAGCAGCCAGCGGCCGCCGATGCGAGTCTCGAGCGTGTCCTCGGCAACGGCGGGCGAGGCTGCCTTCTCCGGTCTGCCGCCGGCCGCCCTCTCCGCGGCGTACGACGCGGCGGCGGGCGCAGCGACGGGTTGCGGACGCGGTTCGACGGGCAGCGGTGCCGGTGCCACGGGGACGGCCGGTGCGACGGGGAGCGCGGGCGCCACGGGCATCATGGGCGTGACGGGGGAAGGGGGCGAAGCCACCACCGGCGCATCCTGCGCGGCGCCGGCGAGCCCGCGCAGGCTGGCCTCCAGACCATCCAGGCGCGCGCGCAGCCGTTCGATGTCCCTCGTGACCTGCTGCAGGCGGCTGAACGAGACGATGGGAAGGACGAACGTCACACCGAAGACGAGTGCGGCGATTCCCAGTCCGACAAGCACTGCGAACATCGTGGCTCCGTCCATGTTGGGAGGCCCTCGAGCCTCGTTCTACTGCTTCAAGATACGCGCGTACGCTGCCGGAGTCCTGTGGCAGGGATGAGGAAACGTGAGAAACCATACCCTCCAGACCCACCAGACTTGGAGGGTCCCCGTGCCGACGACAGCCGTCCGCCCGCAAGTGCCATGGCTCAAAGTGGTTGCAGCCATTTTACTCGCGCGCGGCCGCCGGCGCTGGTTATTGTGGAGGCCGGCGTCAGCCTACGTCCGATATTCCCCGTTGATCTTCACGTACTCTGCAGAGAGGTCGCAGGTCCACACCGTGGCCGCGTGTGAACCGCCCGCGCCGAGGTCGATTTCGATCTCGATGTCCGTGCCGGTGAGATAGTCGGCGGCTTGCGGCGCGCGGTCGTCGAAGGGGACGCCCTCCTTGAACAGGACGATCGAGCCCACGCGCACCGAGGCGCGCTCGACGTCAAAGGCCACGCCTGCGCGCCCGGCGGCGGCCACCAGGCGGCCCCAGTTCGGATCGCCGCCGTGAATCGCCGTCTTCACGAGGAGCGAATTCGCCACCGTCTTTGCGGCCTTTGTCGCCTCGTCGACAGACACCGCACCCGTCATCGTGATCGACACAAGCTTGGTGGCGCCCTCGCCGCCGCGCACGATGGCCCGCGCCAGCATGCCGCAGACCTCTCGCAGGCCGGAAACGAGCGCCGGATAGAGGGCGTCCCCGACCGCCACGCCGCTTGTCCCGCTGGCCAGCAGGAAGACCGTGTCGTTGGTCGACGTATCGCCGTCAATCGTGATGGCGTTGAAGGTGACGTCCACGGCCTCCTTGAGCGCGCGCTGGAGCACCGCCGGCTCCACGGCCGCGTCGGTCGTGATGAACCCCAGCATGGTGGCCATGTTCGGTTCGATCATCCCGGCGCCCTTGGCCATGCCGCCGACATGAAAGGTCCCCGCCGGCGTGGCAACGCGCACCGCCGCCTCCTTCGGGGCCACGTCGGTGGTCATGATGGCCTTCGCGACGTCCAGATGCCCGTTCCGGGAGAGAGCCCCCGCGGCCGAGCCGGCGCCCTTGCGGATCTTGTCGAGGTCGAGCTGCACGCCAATGACGCCGGTCGAGGCGACGAGCACCTGATCGGGCGCACAGCCGACGATGGACGCGACAAAGTCAGCCGAGCTGCGCGTGACGGCCAGGCCCTCAGGACCTGTGCACGCATTGGCGCATCCGCTGTTCACGAGGATCGCGACGGCGTGACCGCCGCTGCGCGCCAGGTGCTCGCGGGAAACCAGAACCGGCGCCGCCTGGGCCTTGTTCGTGGTGAACACCGCGGCCGCGCTCGCCGGCGCGTCCGCCACGAGCAGAGCCAGGTCGAGCGCGCCCGTCTTCTTGATGCCGCTCGCGACTCCCGCTGCGCGGAAGCCCGGCGGCGCCGTGATCCCGCCGTCCACGACGTCGATGGTCACGCCCGACGGGCGACCCTGGCTCACGACAGCGTCTCCGGGCGGCCGGCCGGCTGCAAGCCTGCGCGCGAGTCGACCACGGCGTACTGGCCGCACTTCTGGAAGTGCTGGCAGCTCCAGCAGTCGGCCGCCACCTTCTCCGGCAGCCAGGTGTGCGGCACGATCGAGAAGCCCATGCGCACGAAGAAGCGCGGATCGTGCGTGAAGGCGCACAGGTTCCGGTAGCGGCCGATGCGGGCGCGCCGCCGCAGTTCGTTCACGACGGTGTGGCCGAGCCCCATGCCCCGCGCGCCGTCCCGCACGACCAGCGAGCGGACCTCGGCGACGCTCGCGTTGAGCGGGGCCAGTTCGCCGCAGGCAAGGATGCCGGCGACATCGGCCACTACCGTGAAGCGCGACGCACGCGCCGTGACATCGGCGAGCGTGCGCGGCAGCAGGTGCCCCGTCTGCAGGTTCTGCGTGATGAGGTCGTGAATCGCCGGCGCGTCCTCGGCGGTCGCCGCGCGGACGACGGTGGACGAATCCGGCTCCGGAACCAGCGGCGCCGCCGGCTGCCGCTGGGGGATGGTCAGGGGGATGATGTGCGTCGTCATGCGGCACGCTCCTGGACGCCTTCCGTGAGGATCGCGTCCAACTGCCCAAGAGCCTGTTCGACCTCGGCGCTCGAGATGACGAACGGCGGAAGGAGGCGGATGACGGTCTCCGCCGTGCGGTTGATCAGAACCTGCCGCCGCAACGCCGCCTGCACGAACGGTGTCGCGTCCACGGTGAGATCGAGCCCCCACATCAGGCCGGCGCCCCGCACCTCGCGCACGACGGCGTGCCTGGCGGCGAGCGCGCGCAGGCCCGCTTCGAATTCGGCTCCGACCGCCTTCACGTGATCCTGCAGACCGCCGGACGTCAGCGCGTCGAGAAACACCAGCGCAGCCCGGCATGCGAGCAGGTTGCCGCCGTACGTCGTGCCGTGGTCGCCGGCTGAGATCGCCGCGGCCACGCGTTCGCTGACGAGCACGGCGCCGACCGGCATGCCGCCGCCCAACGCCTTCCCGACGGCCACGAGATCCGGCTCGAGTCCGAGACGCTGGTATCCGAACGCCACGCCGGTACGGCCGAGACCGCACTGCACCTCGTCGGCAATCAGGAGCGCGCCCGTCCGCGCCTGCGCGTCTTTGACGGCCGCGGCGAACTCGGCGCCGAGCGGCCGGACGCCGCCCTCGCCCTGAATCGCCTCAATGACGATCGCCGTCGTCTGGGCGGAAGCCGCCTGGCGCAGTGCCGCGGCGTCGCCTGCGGGCACCCACACGACGTTCTGGAGCAGCGGCGCAAACGGCGTGCGGTAATGCTCGTCCCACGTCACCGACAGCGATCCGATTGAACGGCCGTGGAAGCCGTGCTCGAGGGCGACCAAGCCGGTGCGCTCGCTGTCGCCGGCCGTGTGCCAGAAGCGCCGCGCGAACTTCAGGCAGCCCTCCATGGCTTCCGTACCGCTGTTGCAGAAGAAGGTCCGCGGGAGACCGGAGAGGGACGCGAGACGTGCCGCGACCTGTCCCTGCAGCGGGTGGAAATAGAGGTTGGAGGTGTGGACGAGCGTGCGCGCCTGGTCGGCCAGCGCATCGGCCAGCGCGGGATTGGCATGCCCGAGCGAGGCCACGCCGATGCCGGAAAGCAGATCGAGATACCGCCGCCCCTCGTCATCGAACAGGTAGACGCCTTCGCCACGCGTGAACACCACGGGCGCGCGCCGGTAGGTCTGCAGCACGTGCTCGCCCTCGAGCACCTTCACGTCCATCACAACACCCTCGTCATGGCCTCGTGCGCCGCGCCGGCCCACGCCATCATCGAACCGAGCCGCGCCGCATCCCGCCCGTCCACAATCACCACGTCGTCCACGCCGCCCGCGAGCGCCGTGCGGCAGGCGCCGAGTTTCGCGAGCATGCCGCGGTTCACCGTGCCGCCGGAGACGAGGGCCTGCTCGGCCGCCTCGTCGACTTCGGCCAGCGTCTTGCCGTTCGCGCCGAGCACGCCGGCCGTGGTTCCCGCAATCAGCAGCCGCGATGCCTTCAGGCGCACCGCGAGGGCCGCCGCCATCGTGTCGGCATTCACGTTGTAGAGCGTGCCGTCGGCGCCCGCGCCGATCGTCGCCACGACGGGGATGTACCCGCCCGCGAGGAGGTGCGTCAGGAGATGAGGAACGCTGTCCATGGACGGCTGGCCGACGAGGCCCAGTGACACCTCGTCGCCGGCAACCGTGCGGAAGGGCGGCATGGGATCGACCGGCGCCACGGCTGCGTCTGCGCCGGTCAGCCCCACGGCGCGGCCGCCCGCGGCATTGATCGCCGCCACGAGCCGCGTGTTGATCGCCCCGGCCATCACGGAGACGACGACGTCCAGGGTCGGCTGGTCGGTAATGCGGATGCCATCCACCTGGTGCTTCGCGATGCCGGCCTTCGCGAGCGCCGCATCGATTTCCTTGCCGCCTCCGTGGACGATCACGATGGGCGCGTGCTCCGCCGCCGCTGCGATGGCCTGCGCCACAGCCCGCGTGGCGTCCGCACGTTCGAGCAGTTCACCGCCGAGCTTGAGCAGGACGGGCCTCGTCATCACAGCAACCCCGCCCGCTCGTCGAGCCCGCACATCAGGTTCAGGTTCTGCACGGCCTGGCTCGCCGCGCCCTTCAGCAGGTTGTCGAGGACCGACACGATGACGAAGCGCCCCGTGGGTTCGTCGACGCGCCAGCCGATGTCACAGAAGGGCGTGTAGGCAACGTGCTTGATCTCGGGCAGCGCGTCGGCCCAGAGGCGGACGAACGGCGCGTCGGCGTAGGCCCGGGTCAGCGCGTCGGACACCGCGGCAGCCGTGGCGCCAGGCGTCAGCCGGCCGTAGATCGTCTCGAGAATGCCGCGATTGAGTGGCACCAGATGCGGCACGAACGTGACCGCGCGGCCGAGCTCCTGATCCATCTCGGCCGTGTGGCGGTGACTGAAGACGCCGTAGGCGGCGACGCTGCCGTGATTCTCGGAGAAGTGCGTGCGATCGCTCGGCGCCTTTCCCGCGCCCGACATGCCGGACTTCGCGTCAACCACGATGTCCCCGTCGAGCAGGCCGGCATCGGCGAGGGGCTGCAACGCGAGCAGCGCCGCTGTCGGATAGCAGCCGGGGCAGGAGACCAGGCGCGCCGCCGGCAGCGCGCCATGGCTGCGCTCGGGCAGCGCGTAGAGCGTACCCGCCGGGAGATTCGTCGTCTCGGGGTACCAACGCTGGCGCGGGCCATCCTGCCGGAGCCGGAAAGCGCCCGACAGATCGATGACACGCAGGCCCCGATCGACGAGCGCCGGGCCGACCCCGGCCGCGCTCTTTTCGGGCAGCCCCAGGAACACGACATCGCACGAGGCCGCGAGCACGTCGAGATCGAGCGGGAACATGTCGCCGTCCCAGATGCGCGCGAGGGCGGGAAGGCGCCGCGTCTCGCCCGAACCGGACGACATCGCGGTCGTCAGCCGAACGCCGGGGTGGCGCGCGAGCAGGCGGACCAGTTCCTGGCCCGCGTAGCCGGTGGCACCGGCGATTCCGACACGAAGCGGCGACGGCATGGACGTGATCATGATGATCGCTTGGAATGAATAAGTATGCGGGATGGACCTTTCGCAGTCAAGGGAATTTGGCCGTTATCGCCATAACGGCCTTGCGTGGGCATGCGTGAAAATGTATACTAATTCATCTAAACGCATCATCATGAAGAAGCGCAGACAGTCCGCCATTCTCGGCCTCGTGGATCACGGCGCGGTATCGAGCCAGGAAGCGCTCCGCCGCCGCCTCAAGGGGCTCGGATTCTCGGTGACCCAGGCCACGTTGTCGCGTGATCTCAGGGACCTGGGGCTCGTGAAGGGCACCGCCGACGGAGCCTACCACCGGCCCGGCGCAGAGGCCACCAACCCGGCGCAGGCCGCCGCGCGCCTCCAGCACGCGGTCGCCGAGTACCTGGCAAGCGTGGACCGGGCCGTCCAACTGGTCGTGCTCAGGACGGGCCCGGCCCAGGCGCAGCCGCTGGCGTCGGCCATCGACGCGGCAGGGCTCGAGGGCGTGGTCGGGACCATTGCTGGCGACGATACGGTGCTGATGGTCTGCCGGGACGCCGCCGCCGCCACCGCCGTCGCGCACCGCCTGGATGCGATGGCACGGCGGCAGGACGAACATTGAACAGGATTGTCCTCGCATATTCGGGCGGGCTCGACACGTCGGTCGCCGTGCCGTGGCTCGCGGAGAACTATCAGCTCGAGGTCGTGTGCGCGACGTTGGATCTCGGGCAGGGACGGGACCTGGAGTCGGTACGCGAGCAGGCGCTCGCGGCCGGCGCCATCCGCGCGCACGTGCTGGACGTCCGCGAGGAGTTCGCGAATCAGTACATCCTGCCCGCGCTCCAGGCCGGCGCCATCTACGAGGGCAGCTACCCGCTGGCCACGGCGCTCGGCCGGCCGCTGATCGCCAGGAAGCTCGTCGAGCTCGCGCGCATCGAAGGCGCATACGCCATCGCCCACGGCTGCACCGGCAAGGGTAACGACCAGGTGCGCTTCGACATCTCGGCCCGCGCGCTCATGCCTGGCGTCCGCGTGATCGCACCGGCGCGCGAGTGGCGGATGACCCGCGCCGAGCGAATCGAGTACGCCCGTGCG
>JAPKZP010000406.1 GCA_026393735.1 Acidobacteriota bacterium | reverse complement strand
GGAGCGGAAACGGGTCGCAATTCAATATGACGGCGCTGGCGATGCGGACGGCCGCGGCCGTCAACGCGGTCAGCCAGCTCCACGGAGAGGTCACGCGCCGGATGTGGGCCGGGCTCTGGCCGGGCGTGCCGGAGCAGGAGATTCCCATCCGCTCGGTCACCAACGGCGTGCACACGCCGACGTGGCTGTCGGCGCAGACGGTCCGGCTCTTCGACCAGTTTCTCGGACCGGAATGGCGCGAGCGACTGGACGAACCGGAGTTCTGCGATCGTGTCCTCGACATTCCAGACGAGGAACTGTGGAAGGTGCGCCAGGCGATGCGCACCGACATGTTCCACTTCATCAAGGATCGCGCCCGCGCACGGTGGACCCGCGACAAGATCAACGCGGCACAGGTCGTGGCGACCGGCACGATGCTCGACGCGGACGCCCTGACGATCGGGTTTGCGCGGCGCTTCACGGGCTACAAGCGTCCGGAGCTGATCTTCCACAACCCGGACCGCCTGGCCGCCATCGTGTCGGCGTTCCGCCGCCCTGTGCAGATTGTCTTCGCGGGCAAGTCGCACCCGGCGGACGACATCGGGAAGCAGCACCTGCAGCATGTGTTCCGGCGCGCCACCAATCCGTCGTTCGGCGGGCGCATCGCGTTCATCGACGACTACGACCTGCACGTGGCGCACTACCTCGTGCACGGTTGTGACGTGTGGCTGAATAACCCGCGCAAGCCGCTCGAGGCGAGCGGCACGAGCGGCATGAAGGCCGCCATCAATGGTGTGCCGCATCTCAGCATCGGCGACGGCTGGTGGGCGGAGGGGTTCAACGGCGCCAACGGCTGGCAGATCGACGGCCAGGCGTCGACCGACGACTATGCCGCGGTCGACGCCGCCGACGCGGAGGCGCTCTATCGCATCATCGAGAACGAACTGGTGCCGGCGTTCTACGAGCGCGACGCCGGGGAGATCCCGCGTCGGTGGCTGAAGGTCGTGAAGGAGGCTATTCGCACGGTGCTGCCCATGTTCAGCGCGCGCCGCATGATGAAGCAGTACGTGCAGGAGATGTACGTGCCGGCCCTGCAGAACGGCGGGCGCCTCGGCCTCGGGGAGTAGCCGCGGCACGGCGCCATCAGGCTGGAGCCCGCTGGCTACAGCGCGCCACTGATGGGCGGGTGGTGGATGATCTGCACCCGGTTACCGTCCGGGTCACGGAAATAGCAGGACCGCGCCCCGTCGCGGTGCGTCTTGGGACGCATGTCCAGCACGACCCCGCGCTGATCCAGAAACGCCGCCCACAGGTCGACGTCCCCCGCCGATGCGACGACCAGCCCCAGGTGATCCAGGGCGCCGTCCGCCCACGGCTTGTCGGCACCTGCCGCCTCGGACCGGTGCAGCGCCAGATTGTCGCGCCCGGACGTCAGGTAGACGTTGTCCGGGTCGGGCTCCCATTCGACCTGGAATCCCAGCAGGCCGACGTAGAACGCCTTCATGGCGGCGAGGTTGCGGACATTCAACGCCAGGTGGCGCAGGCCGAGGTGTGTGGGCTGGGGCATGGACACATGGTACTAGAGTACAATTCCAGCAATGCCACGAAAGACCTCGGAAAAGTCGCGATGTGCGCTCTGTGGCGCCAAGGACGTCTCCGAGCCGCGCGGCGACGAGCGGTACTGCCGCGACTGCTGGGACAAGAAGATCGCCGTCGAGGAAATCGTCGCGAAGGAATTCGCCCTCAAGCGGTACATCCGGGCGCACAGCGCCGAGAAGTACCTGGTCTACCATTCCACGCTGAAGCGCCCCTGCGGCCAGTTGATTGTCATCGACGACGGCTACGATCTGTTCCTGACGCTGGTCATCTACCCGTCGTTTGCCTGGGACGACCAGGCGTACCACCTGGAGGGCGACCCGGAAACCCGCAGTTTTGCCGAGATTCTGGTGGATGTGGTCGTGACCGAGGTGATCGAGCCCTGGGGTGGAGGCAAATGGCACCTGGAAGTCTACCGGGCCGCGAACCCGGACCCCGAAGATTGGAATGGTGAGGTATAATCCCGCCGGTCATCTTCGGATATTCGGTTGACCTGCTCTTATCAAGCCCCCTGGAGGGTGTATGACTCGCCTAGTCAAGGTTGCTCTTCCGCTGCTGGCCGTGTTCGCGATTGCTGCAGGAACGCTCGTAGCCCAGACGACCCCGCCCGTCACGCCGATTCGGGGTGACGCGGAGATCGGGGTTCTGACGCCCGTCACCGTCGTCGATCACAAGGCCGGCCTCGTCCGCACGACGATCAAGGTGAAGAACCTCTCTACCACCGGGTCGATTGCCGGTCTGAAGGTCGAGGAGTTCTGGTACGACAAGGCGGGCAACCCGGTCACGGGTTCGCGCGACCGGCTGAAGAAGCCGTTGATGCCGCTCGAGGTGGCCGAGCTGAAGCTCGAAACGCCGAAAGATCCAAAGATGGACCGGAACAGCTACACGTTCACGCACGCGAACGGCAAGATCCGCACGAAGAACATGAAGACGTTCTAGCGGAAGCCTCGAAGACTCGGGCGCGGACGGACGCTGGCGCCATGCCGGCGTCCGCCCCGCGGTTTCGTCAGC
>JAPKZP010000043.1 GCA_026393735.1 Acidobacteriota bacterium | reverse complement strand
GCTGTACAGTACTTCGTCCCGGGCACGTGGACGCAGAACTATGAACACCAGGCTCAGCCAGTTACTTGCCGATCTCGAACAGGACACCTCCGCCGACGTGGCGAACGCGTTCGCCGGTCTCGTCGTCGACTACTTTGCCGCCACGCGCACCGGGGACGGGCGGGTGTCGACCGCCAGCACACCGTCCGAGATTGCCGCGCGATTCGACGAGCCGCTGCCTCAGTCGAGCCGGCCGGTGGCCGAGGTCATCGCGCGCCTCGAGCGCGACGTCCTCGCCGACTGCAACCGGCTGATGCACCCGCGATCGATGGGCCACCAGGTGTCCGCGCCCCTGCCGGCGGCCGTGTGGACCGAAGCGCTCACGGGCGCATTGAACCAGTCGGGCGCAGTCTGGGAGATGTCGCCGGTCGGAACCATCATCGAAACGCAGGTCGTGCGCTGGATGTGCGAACTGGCCGGGTACGGACCCGGCGCGGGGGGCACGTTCACCTCCGGCGGGACGGAGGCGACGTTCGCCGGGCTGCTGGCCGCGCGGCAGGCGGCGTTGCCCGACGCCTGGACGCAGGGCGTCGGCGCGAACCCGCCCGTCGTGATCTGCGGCGAGCACGCCCATTACGGCGTAGCCCGGGCCGTCGGCGAACTCGGGATTGGCACGGGCAACACGGTCGTCGTGCCGTCGCGAGAGCACCGGATGGACGTCGACGCGCTCGAGCGCACGATCGGTGAACTCGTTCGGAACCGGCGTGCGATCATGGCGGTCGTCGCGACCGCCGGGTCGACGGCCACCGGGTCTTTCGACGATCTCGACGCGATCGGCCGCGTGTGCGAGGCGCAGGGACTCTGGCTGCACGTGGACGGCGCGCACGGCGCCTCGGCGCTGCTGTCTTCGCGGCATCGCGGGCGGGTGGCGGGCATCGCGCGCGCCAGATCAATCGCGTGGGACCCGCACAAGCTGATGTTGATGCCCCTCACCGCGAGCGTCGTGCTGGTGCGGGAGGAGCGCGATCTCGAGGCGGCGTTCAGCCAGCACGCCCCGTACCTGTTTCATGCGCGCGAGGGCGAGCGCGCCTGGGACCAGGGCGTGCGCAGCTTCACGTGCTCGCGCCGGATCGATGCGCTCAAGGTGTGGGTCGCGATCCAGCGCTACGGCGCGCTGGCCCTGGGCTCGCTCTACGATCACCTGTGCGCCACCGCGCAGGCGCTGTTCGACATGCTCGAGACGCGACCCGACTTCCGGGTCCTGCACGCGCCCGAATCGAACATCCTCTGCTTCCGGTACGTCGGGACCCGCCATCGGCCCGACGCGGAGCTCGACGCGCTCAATCTGGAACTGCGGACGCGCTACAACCTGGGCGGGGACGGCTGGATCACCAGCACCGTGCTCGGCGGCCGCCGCGTGCTGCGCGTCACGATGATGAACCCGCGCACCACCTCCGCCGATCTCGCACGCGTCGTCGACGGGCTCTCGCGCCTGGGCGCGGACCTCGAGCCGCGATAGGATCGGGGCGCATGTTCGACGCGCGCTACCTGGCCTTCGCATCGGTGTCGGCGCTGCTCGTCATCAGCCCCGGCGCCACCCTGGCCGTGGTGCTCGAAACCGCGCTCGGCGACGGCCGCCGGGCGGCGCTGCTGGCGGTACTGGGCGTTGGCCTTGGCAATGCGACCTGGGCGCTGGCATCGGCGCTCGGGATGGCCTGGCTGTTCCTC
>JAPKZP010000434.1 GCA_026393735.1 Acidobacteriota bacterium | reverse complement strand
CCTCGTAGCCGCGACCGTACGCTTTCGCGCGGGCCTCCAGACGGCCGGCCGCCAGCCCGTGCTGGTGTGGTCCGGCGCCGGGCTGGTCGCGTTCTTCGCGACGTGCCTCACGGGGCACCCGCTGCTCGTCCAGCCCGTCGCGGCCGTCACGGGGATTACGCTCGGGGCTGTCGTCGCCCTGGCGGATCGGACCGCCGTCCCCGCACGGGGGTTGCCCGAGGCGCGCGAAGAGTCCACCCGCGGTACGGTGCTGACGCGCCTCGTAGCCGTCGGACTGCCGATAGCCGTCTGCCTTGTTATCGCGTCCGTGCCGTTCCGTGCCGAGGCATTGCGTCACGACACGGACCTGACGCACGTGAAGTACGGCTTCATCGGGCGGTTCTTCGAATCCGGCACCCGGGAGGCCTACTGGCTCGCGGGCCCCGATGCGAGCTTCTTCGTCAAGGCGGACGATGCGTTCGCGCGGGTGTGGATTGGCGGATCGGAGTTCGAACAGCCGGTCGAAGTAGAGATTCGTGTCAACGGTCAGCCAGTGCGCATGACGCCCGTCCAGAAGTACGCGTGGCAGGAATACAAGATGCTGCTACCCATGCCGCGCAAATCGGTGCCGTTCGTGCGCATCGACCTGAAGGTCACCAACGCCGCCGGTTCGCCGCCGCCGGCCGCCGTTCCCCCCGAAGCCTTGGCGCGCCCACGAGTGCGCGTGTCGGGGATGGAGGGTGTGCCCAAACGGCGATCGCCCTGACAGGTCCCGGTGAGTGCTTCAGGAAGATCCATCCCGCCCGCTGCGGGCCCGCCATCCTGCCTCGGCCAGCTTCAAGCCGCACCGCGCCTGCAGCAGAACGAAAGCAAACCACCGGATTGGATTCCACCGCGACGGAGCCGCGTACCGCACGTAGTAGACGTAGGCGCTCCGGTGGAAGGCCCTGATCGACGCATACGGCGCCGTACGGCTCGAGCGGCCCACGGAATGCGCGACGCGCGCGCCCGGCATGTACCGCGTGCGCCATCCCGCGGCGCGCAGGCGCCGGCAGAGGTCGGCATCCTCCCAGTAGAGGAAGAACTTCTCGTCGAACCCGCCCACCGAATCGAAAGCGCTGCGCCGCACAAGCATGCACGCGCCGCTCACCCAGTCGACCTCGACGCTCGTCTCTCCGCGAGCCGGGTCGGCCTCGAACACGACATTCCGCCGAGCCACGCGGGCGCGCGGAAAGAGCCGCGTGAGCAAGGTCGACCGGCCGAACAGCCCCGTGAGCATGTTCGGGTCGCCTCGTCCGCTTCCCTGGATGCTCCCATCATCGTTCACCACAGCAGGGCCGATGACGGCGCAGTCAGGGTGCGCATCGAACTCCGCCAGCAGGCGTTCGACGGCGCCCGGCAACAATTGTCCGTCGGGGTTGAGGAACAGCATGAGCGGGGCGGTGGTCAGCACCGCTCCCTGGTTGACGGCGCGTCCGAATCCGGCGTTCACCGCATTGCGCGCGAGCGCGATGCGTGTGTCGCCCGCCGCCACTTGCTCGCTGCCGTCGGTTGAGGCGTTGTCGATGACGACAGCGTCCCAGTCGAATGGCGCGAGGTGCTCGGTCAGAGACGCCAGGCAGGCGGCCAGGTGGTCGCCGGCGTTGTAGTTGACGACGATGACGGAGAGGCGAGGAGAGGTCACGGCTGTGCAGACCGCAGATCGAAGCGCTTCTCGCGCCACTTCAGGCCGAGCCATCTCGGCTCCATGAGCCGCCACACGCGCCGGTAGTCGGCGACACGTGTGCGCTGGACGACACGCCTCTTGCGCAGGACGCCGCGCAGGCCTG
>JAPKZP010000119.1 GCA_026393735.1 Acidobacteriota bacterium | reverse complement strand
GTCGTAGCCGACGTCCCGGATGGCCTCGACGATGGCCGGCACGTCCAGGACGCCGGAGTCGAACGCCACCGTCGCCCGGTTCGTGGCGTAGTTCACGCCGGCCTGCTCCACGCCGGGGAGCCGTGTGAGCGCGCGCTGGATGTTGGCCGCGCACGCGGCGCAAGTCATCCCGGTGACGGGCAGCGACACGGATTCTCGGCGGGGGTCTCCCATGTGTCTATTGTGGATCAGGCGAGTGGACCGGGGTGGAGGGGCTGGGCCCCAACAGGGGTTTGCCCCTGCTGGGGCGTGAGCGGAGGTTGTGGAACAGGCCTTTCCTGACCTGAGCATGTCGCCCTTTGACGTGGCTCAGGGCGACCCTGAGCATACCGAAGGGTCGAAGGCAGGCCTGTTCTCGCAGGGCTGAAGCCCTGCGCCACATCGGGCTTGATATCGGTTCTACCGCCCCGAGAACGCGCGTTTGAGGCGTTCGACGATCGAGGGGTGGTCGGCCTGCGCCGGAGTGCGATCCGCCCGCGCCGGGTTGCGGTCGGCCTTCTCGATCCTGTCGAGAGCCTCGTTCACCGTGCGCACCGTCGCAATGCCGAGCTTCTTCGCGCCGGCGCTGATGCGGGTAAACGACGCATCGTCGCGCCACACCAGGATCGGCCACGCTCCGGAGTCGGTCGCTACGTCTACGCAATTGTCGAGCCGGTCGTCAATGTGCGTGTCTAGCGTGAGCGCCGCGGCGATGCACCCCCGCGAGCCCTGCGTGGTGTAGACGGCCGGGTACTCAAAACCGTGGCGCCGCAGCCAGTGTTGCGACTGGAGCTGCGTCGAGCGGCCCGCGGAGCCAGGGCGTTGCGTGACGAACAGCACGTCCCACCGGAGTTCGTGAGCGAGTCCCTGGATCCGGCGCACTGTGCCCGGTTCGCACTCGTCGAGTGATTCCCAGAAATTACGCGTCGCCGCCACGCGCTGCCACAGGCGCGCCTGCTCGCGAGAGGAGAGCAGCTGGAGGACCGCGGCCGACGGCATGTCTCTCGGCAGCTCGCCCGGGCTCGGCCGAGCGCCCGGGTCGGCTGGCACGTCAGTCGCCAACCCGGCAGAACTCGGCGGAGTCTCCGCCTCAACTGGCGTCTCCTGAGCCGTCCGGGTACCGGCGCCCTTGGCCGACACTCCGAACTCCTGCTCGGCCATCTTCGCCAGCGCGGCATCCATGTCTGCCAGCACGCCGTCCATGTCGAACGAAATACGCATCGCGGGAAGTATAATCCCGACGTGGACGTCCCTTCTCCGTCGTCGCAGGCTGCCCGCGCACAGTCTTTTGCCCGTCTCTTCGAGGCCGTGCACGAAGGCGTTTACATCGGCCTGCTTGGCGCGCGCGAAAACGTCACGATTGCGGCCAACCCGTACCTCCGGCTCATCTTCGGGTACCCCGCCGAGATGCCCGACGCGGACCTCCGTCCGTTCAACCCGGACCGATTCACCGACGAAGGCGCGCGCGCGGTCTTCATCGATCGTCTCGCCCGCGACGGAGCGGTCACCGACTATCTGCTGCGCCTGCGCCGGGCGGACAGCACCGTGATCTGGGTGGAGGTGACCGCACACGCCGAGGTGCCCGAAGGTGGCGACAGCGTGCGCATCGAAGCGCTCGTGCGTGACGTGAGTGATCGCAAGAAGCTCGAGGATCAGTCGCGCGACCTCTATCACCAGTTGCTGCAGGCCGAGAAGATGGCTGCCCTCGGCACCACCATCTCCGGCGTCGCACATGAACTGAACAACCCGCTGGCTACGATCCTCACGTGGGCCGAGCGGCTGGCGCAGCGCGACATCGATCCGCAGTCCCGCCGCGGGCTCGACACCATCCTGCACGAGGCCGAACGTGCCGCGCGCATCGTCCGCAACTTGCTGACCTTCGCGCGCAAGCGGCACACGACGCGCACGATGGTGGAGGTCAACCAGGTCGTGCGCGAGACGCTTTCGCTGCGGTCGTACGAGCAGCGCGTCACCAACATCACCGTGATCGATGCGCTCGCGGCCGGCCTGCCGCCGATCTTCGTCGACCCGAACCAGATTCAGCAGGTGCTGCTGAACCTCGTCATCAACGCCGAGCAGGCCATGCTTACGGCCAACGGGCGCGGCACGCTCGTGGTGCGCACGTGGCAGGACCCCGAACGCGAGTCGATCACCCTCGAGGTGAACGACGATGGGCCGGGCGTGCCGGAAGAGGTGAGGACGAAGATCTTCGACCCCTTCTTCACGACGAAGGAAGTCGGCAAGGGGACGGGACTCGGGCTCACCGTGGCCTACGCCATTGTCCAGGAGCATGGCGGGCGGATGTGGCTGACGTCCACGCCGGGAGAGGGCGCGTCCTTCTATATAGAGCTGCCGGCGGGCGGTGCGAAACTGAAGCCGAGCACGCCTGAGGGCGTGGGCACGCCAGTTGCGGCACCGGGCGGCGTGGGACATGGGCCTGCGGGCGCCATGGGCACGGTTGGCGGCTCGCTCAATGCACGTGGCCCGATGGCCTCTCCTGAGCCGGAGCGCATGCCTGGGATGCCGCGCCTCGACGGCCAGGCCATTCTGATTGTCGAGGACGAAACCGCGCTTGCATCAGCCATGTCGGAAACACTGTCCGACGCCGGGTACCTCGTCGATCGCGCGGGCGATGGCGAAGAGGCGCTCGCGTGCCTCGAGGGTGGACAGTACGATCTCATCATCAGCGACCTCAAGATGCCGCGCATGGACGGCATCCAGTTCTTCGGCGCGCTGCGCGAGTCGCATCCAGAGATGCTGTCGCGGATTCTGTTCGTGACCGGCGATGTGATCGGCACCGATGCCGAGCGCTTTCTCGCGGAGAGCCGCTGCCGCTGGCTTGCCAAGCCGTTCCGCCTGAACGAACTGCTGCGCATGGCGCGCGAAGCGCTGGCGATGCGCTGACGGGTTCGCGCGTCCAAGCGGTCGGGATCGCTGCCCGGCGCGAGAAGCACACGTTGGACAACTCGCCGGCGTCGGCGTTCGGCGACCCCCGCCGCGCCCTGCATCACGAGAGCCCCCGCATCGGAAGATCTCTCGGCAGTGTGGCTGGCCGGAACGTGGCTGGCCGGAATTGACGCCGGACTGCATCTGCGTCAAACTTCTGACGCTCGGCCCAGGCACCAGGGCCGGGTGCCCCGAGTCTGTCGAAAGGCCAATCTCATTTCTGGACCCATGGCTGAAAAGCACGTTCTGCTCGTCGAAGACGAAGCGCCGCTGCGCGAGGCCGTTGCGGAGCAGCTCGCCGACCGCGGTTTCCACGTCGAGCAGGCGGCCTCGGGTGAGCAGGCCATCACGCGTCTCGGCGAATTCGCCTTCGACATCGTGATCACCGACCTGCGCCTCGGCGGCGGCGCCGACGGCACCCAGGTGCTCGAAGAAGCCCGCGCGCTCTATCCCGATATCATCGGAATCATCATCACCGGGTTCGGCACCGTGAAGGATGCCGTCGAGGCTATCAAGCGCGGTGCGAGCGATTTCATCCAGAAGCCGTTTCAGTTCGACGAACTACTGCACATCATCTCGTCTGCGCTCGAGCAGCGGCGGCTGCGTGCGGAAAACGCGTACCTGCGGCGCCAGCTCGAGGAGCGCTACCGCTTCGAGGGCATTGTCGGCAAGAGCAAGGTGATGAAGGAGCTGTTCGAGCTGCTCGAGACCGTGGCGCAGACGAGCAGCACGATCCTGGTCACCGGCGAGACCGGCACCGGCAAGGAGCTCGTGGCGCGCGCGATTCACCACAACAGCCCGCGACGCGCGCAGCGATTCGTGGCGATCAATTGCGGCGCGATTCCCGAAACCCTGCTCGAGGCGGAGCTCTTCGGTCACGTGCGCGGCGCGTTTACAGGCGCCGTCGCCACTCGCGCGGGTCGATTCGAGGAGGCCCATCGCGGCACGCTCTTCATGGACGAAGTGGGCACGATGCCCCCCGCACTGCAGATGAAGCTGCTGCGCGTGATCCAGGGGCGCGAAGTGCAGCGGCTGGGTGACACCGGCGTGGTCAAGATCGACGTGCGGATTATTGCCGCCACCAACAACGACCTGACCAGGATGGTGGCCGAGGGCGCCTTTCGCGAAGACCTCTACTACCGCCTCAACGTCATCCCCGTGCACATGCCTCCATTGCGCGATCGTAAGGAGGACATCCCGCTGCTCGTGCAGCACTTCCTGCAGCGATTCGGCGAGGGGTTGGCGCGGGATCGGGACGCAGCCGCGCGCGCGGGTGGCAACGTGACGGACCCGAATCCCGAACCCCGAATCCCGAACCCCGAATTGTCCATCGCCCAGGACGCACTGCGGCACCTCATGTCCCATTCCTGGCCCGGCAACGTCCGCGAACTCGAAAACTCGCTGGAGCGAGCCGTCGCGCTCACGGGCGGGCGTCGTCAGATTGAGGTGAAGGACCTGCCACCCACTGTCCAGGCGGCAGGCGCGTCCATCGCTCCGATCGACGCACCAATCCCCGAAGAGGGTTTCGATCTGCCGGGCTATGTGGAGAGGCTCGAGCGTGAGGTGATTGCGCGTGCGCTCGAGAAGACCGGTGGGAACAAGGGTGCTGCGGCGAAACTGTTGAACCTCAAGCGCACGACACTGGTCGAAAAGCTCAAACGCCTCGAACGTCCCGACGTCGATCCGTAGGTGCCAGGCGCAATGACCGCAACTTCCGATGCGGGTTCGTGCGCTGGATTCCCAGGGATTTCGCCGCTTCAGGAATCCACCCGCGGCGCTGGGCCCGCACGGCTGGGAGAATCGGTCCAGGAGTGATTGACGGTCGGGCTCTCACACGACGGGCCGCGAGGTTGCCCCGCGGCCCGTCATAGTCGATTTGTGTGGGGCCCGCAGTGGCGGGCGTCGAAAATGCCCCGGGGGTTGTTCCCCGTGGTCTGAAGACCCCGGGCTACTTGACTGCCACCTTCTTTGCAGCGCGGGGAGCCACCGCGACAGCCCGCGGCCGAACTGGTTTCTCGGCCGCCATCGCCACCGGCATCCGCTGCCACATGGGCATCGCGGTCGTCGGCCGGCCAGTTCCAGTCTGCAGGGGCCCGGTTGCCAGCTGCGCCTTCAGCATCTTCGGCTTCTGCTTGAACGCGGCCACGGCATCGCGGATGATGCGCGGCGCCGACTTCGGGTCGGCGATGCTGCCGAGGGCCACGCGCAGGCGCTGGATGGCGCGCGCGTGCAACTGCGATACGCGCGACTCGTTCACCCCAATCGCCGCGCCAATGTCCTTCATCGTCGCTTCGCCGTAGTAGTAGAGGCCCACCACCTTGCGCTCGCGCCAGGGCAGCGACGCGATGGCTGCGCGCACGCGATCCTCGGTCTCGCAGCGTTCGTAGGCGCGATCCGGCGACTCTGGCTCGGACGGGATGAGCGCCGTCGGCATGTTCGTTTCGTCGATATTCTCGGCGCTGGTATGCGGCGAAGTCGACTCGATCGTGTTGATGCGGACGATGGTGCGGCTGAGGCGTTTTTCGTCGGAGCCGACCTTCGCGGCGAGATCTGCCATCGAGGGTTCGTAGCCCAGAGTCCGGCGCAGTTCCTCGCGCGCGGCCTCGAGTTCGCGGCGAACCCGGCGGACGCCGCGCGGCCAGGCTTCGCGGCGCAGGGCGTCAATCATGGCGCCGCGCACGCGACGCTCGGCGAAGGTCTCGAACTTGATGCCGCGGCCCTCGTCGAACCGCTGCGCCGCGTCGATGAGGCCCATGACGCCGTCCTGCACGAGGTCGCCAATGTCGATCGAGTGCGGCATGGAGGCTGCCATGCGTCGCGCGAGCGCCTCGACGAACGGCAGGGTCTTGACGACTCGAGTCTGGCTGTCCATGGGAAGCGTCTGAGCGTTCATCGTGGGCTCCGGTGTATGGCGTGCGTTGGTTGCGCTTGGGTTCGAGATTGCCCCACCGAAGCAACCTGTCGTGTCGCGGTTGCGAAGGCGGTTGCCTTCCCTTACTGCAGCCCTGGTGCCACTTTCTGTTGCTTTGGTGCCGCGCTGTGATGCTCGTGCTAGAAACGTGTAAGTTGATGCACATCAATGACTTGCGTGTGTGCTTGCGCGAACAGGTGTGCAGGTATGAGAGGGGATAGCTGTGGCGACCGTCAAAGTGTTGACGAAAAGGGCAACTGCAGGCGCCAATCTGGTGACGCGCAGCGACGAGATGGTCGTTGAAACTTTAGAGGAGGTTCGGGTTGGGGAGGTTTGGGGGATCGACGACGTAGCGGATCTGCCGCGCGGTGGCGAGCGCCTCGAGCGTGGCGGTCACCACCTGGGTGGCGCGGGCTTTCTGGTGG
>JAPKZP010000430.1 GCA_026393735.1 Acidobacteriota bacterium | reverse complement strand
ACGTTCACCTCGATGTGCATCTGGCCCTGCCCGGAGAGCAGCAGCTCGTGCGTCTGGGGATCGCGGCTGTAGCGGATGGTGGGATCCTCTTCGAGCAGGCGCTGCATCGCCGAACTGATCTTCTCTTCGTCGCCGCGTGTCTTCGGCTCGATCGCGTATGCCAGCACGGGTTCCGGGAACGTGATCGCCGCAAATCGCGCGGCCGTTTCCTTGTCGCCGAGGGTGTGGTTCGTCTGCGTGTCCTTGAGCTTCGCGACGGCCCCGATGTCGCCGGCCTTGATCTCGGGCACTTCGGTCTGGGTCTTGCCCTGGAGCAGGAGGAGATGGCCAAGCCGCTCCGGGCTGTCCTTGGTCAGGTTGAGGATGCCGGAGTCGGCCTTGATCGCGCCCCGCATCACGCGGAAGAGGCTGATGCGGCCGGCGAACGGGTCGGCAATCGTCTTCCAGACGAACACGGCCGTCGGGCCGCCCTCACCAATCGTCATGGTCGTCTCGGCGCCCGCCTTGTCAATCGCCTTGACGGTCCGCTCGGACGCCGCCGGCAGGTAGCTGACCACGGCGTCGAGCAGCGGCTGGATGCCCACGTTCGCGGTGCCGGAGGTGCAGACAACCGGGAAGATCTTCGCGTGCTGGACCGCGTGGCGCAGGCCGCCGAGGAACTCGTCGTGCGTCAGCGTCCCCGCCTCGAAGAACTTCTCCATCAGGCTGTCGTCGGCCTCGGCGACCATCTCGATGAGCGCATCGCGCGCGGCGGTCGCCTTGGCGCTGAGATCGGCCGGCACGGGGATCTCGGTCGCTTTCGCCGTTCCGTCGCCCGCCCACGTGTAGGCCTTCATCCCGACCAGATCGACCACGCCCTTGAAGTTCTTCTCTTCGCCGATCGGCATCTGGATCGGCACCACGGCGCGGCCGAAGGTGGCCTGGACCGTGTCGAGCGTCCGCTCGAGGCTGGCCCGATCCCGGTCCATGCGCGACATCACCACGAGGCGGGGCAGCCCGAGCGCCTCGCACTCTTCCCACGCCTTCTCGGTCTGCACTTCAGGCCCGGACACCGCGTCCACCAGCAGCAGCGCGCCGTCGGCCACGCGCAGCCCGGACCGCGTGTCCGAGAAGAAGTTCGCGAACCCCGGCGTGTCGATGATGTTGATCTTGGTCTTGTTCCACTCGGCGAAGGCGATGCTGGCGGAGAGCGTGTGCTTGCGGGCGATTTCTTCTTCGTCGAAGTCGGTGACCGTGTTGCCGTCGTCGACCTTGCCGAGGCGGTTCACCATGCCGGCGTTGAAGAGGATGCAGGAGGTGAGTTGCGTCTTGCCCGAACCACCGTGCCCGACGAGCGCGATGTTCCGGATGCTGGCGGCGTCATAGACCTTCATAGACGGTAACCCTCTCTCTCGGGATCAGGGCAGAACACCCAAAAATGACATTCTACTCGGGACGAGGGACGAGGCGCCAGAGGCGAGGGGCGGCCGGCGCCTCTATTCGTATCGCAGCGCCTCGATGGGATCGAGGCGGGCGGCGCGGATGGCCGGCACGAGGCCGAAGAAGATCCCGACGGACCCGGAGAACCCGAGGCCCAAGGCGAAGCTCCACCAGGGCAACGACACCGGGAAGCCGGTCAGCCAATGCACGCCGAGTCCGATCGACGCGCCCAGGATGATGCCCAGCACGCCGCCGACGGAGGTCAGGAACACGGCCTCCAGCAGGAACTGCCACAAAATCTCGCGGCGCCTGGCGCCCAGGGCCTTGCGGACACCGATTTCGCGCGTCCGCTCGGTGACCGAGATCATCATGATGGCCATCACCCCGATGCCGCCCACCATCAGGGCGATCGACGAGATGACGACCAGGCCGATGAAGGTCGCGCCGCTGATCTGATCCCACATTTTCAGCGCGGCGTCCTGGGTGATGATGTCGAAGTCGTTGGCTTGGTCAAGCTTCAGGCCGTGGCGGATCCGCATGATCTGCTCGACCTCGTTCATCGCGTCATCGCGCGTGGCTCCCTCGGCCGGCACGACGGCGATCATGGCGCTCTGGAATGCGCTCGCCCGCGTCTGGGTTCCGCCGGCGTGGATGTTGCCTGTCGTCCGGCGCCACCCGAACTGCTTCTGGTAGGTGGT
>JAPKZP010000372.1 GCA_026393735.1 Acidobacteriota bacterium | reverse complement strand
CGTTCGAGGTAGGTCGCCAGATATGAGTTATAGAAAGCCGCCGCATCGATGTCCGGGTTGGCCTGCAATTCAGGGAACCCGCCGCAGACGATGGCCGCCTCAGGGGTTTCCTGCGGGCGGGCGGCGTGCACCTCTGACCAGGACAGCGTCTCCAGGTCGACGATGTCCGCCCGGCCGGCGAGCGACTCCGCGACGCCTCGCATCAGGGTGAACTTCTGAGAGCCGGTCAGCAGGTACTGGCCGTACAGGGATCGGTGGGTGTCCACGGCAGCCTTGAGGTGGCGGAACAGCCCCGGCGCGTATTGGACCTCGTCGATGATGACGGGCGCCGGGTGGCGGCGAAGGAAGGCGGCCGGGTCCCATTCGGCCTGCTCTGCCTCCGTCGGAAGATCGAGGGACACGAACCTGTGCCCCGGGAACAATCGGCGGAGCGTGGACGTCTTGCCCGTCTGGCGGGCGCCGGTGAGGACGATGACCGGCCTGGTGCGTGCGGAATGGAGCAGGCGGCGCTCGACGTAGCGGGGAATCCACATGCACACATTATACGATTGAATCGCACAATTTGCCTACGCAATAGCACGGGGATCCGGCTGGAGGCGGGTCCCACGAGGGAGCGAGGCAAGCTCCTGTGCCTGCCCGTCGCCGTCGTGGTAACCCCTGTCGTTGTGTGCCACAATTCCGGCCGGCATGACCATCACCGAGTTCATCGCGAAGTGGCGGCGCGTCGACCTGAAAGAGCGATCGGCGTCCCAGCAGCACTTCCTCGATCTCTGTGCCCTGGTCGGCCAGGCACCCCCCGCCGAAGCCGATCCCACTGGCGAGGAATTCTGCTTTGAGAAGGGGGCCAGCAAGGCGGGCGGCGGCGAGGGCTGGGCGGATGTCTGGAAGCGGGGCTGCTTCGCCTGGGAGTACAAGGGCCGGCTGGCCAACCTCACCGCTGCCTACCAGCAACTGCTGCAGTACAAGGACGCCCTCGACAACCCGCCGCTGCTCGTCGTGTCCGACATGGACCGGCTGGTCATCCGGACCAACTTCACGAACACGCCGGCGCGCCGGGTCGAATTCGGGCTCGACGACCTGGTCGATGAGCGCAACTTCGCCACCCTGAAGGCCGTCTTCTTCGAACCCGACAAGCTGAAGCCCGAGAAGACGACGCAGCGCATCACCGAGGACGCGGCCGAGCGCGTCACCCAGATTGCAGCGCTGCTGCGCGAACGGGGGGAAGACCCGCAGCGCGTGGCGCGCTTCCTCGACCGCATCGTGTTCTGCCTCTTCGCCGAAGATGTCGGCCTGCTGCCCGATCAGCTCTTCACACGTTTGGTCGCGAAGGCGCACGGCGACCCCGTCATCTTCTCGCGGCTTCTGGCGGGACTCTTCGAGGCGATGGCTCACGGCGGGGAGTTCGGCGTCGAGACGGTGCACCATTTCAACGGGCAGTTGTTCGCCGACGCCGGCGTCTTGACGCTCACACCGGAGGAACTCGACCGCATCCACCTGGTGACGGGCCTCGACTGGAGCGCCATCGACCCGTCGATCTTCGGCACGCTCTTCGAGCGCGCCCTGGATCCGGCGAAGCGTTCGCAGTTCGGCGCGCACTACACGAGCCGCGACGACATCGAGACCATCGTCGATCCGGTCGTGATGGCGCCGCTCAGGCGCGAATGGGACGGCGTGCGGGCCGAGGTGGACGCGCTCGTCGTACCGGACCACAAGAAAGGCGATCGCACGAAAGCCGACGCGAAGATCCAGGCGTTCCTCCACCGTCTCCAGCACGTCACCGTCCTCGATCCCGCCTGCGGCTCCGGCAACTTCCTCTACGTCGTCCTGCAGAAGCTGAAGAACCTGGAGAAGCAGGTCATCCTCTACGCGATGGACCGTGGGTTCTCGGGGTCGCTGCCGCAGGTCGGCCCGTGGCAGCTGCACGGGATCGAGATCAACCCGTACGCGTACGAGCTGGCGCAGATGACGGTGTGGATCGGCTGGCTGCAGTGGATCCAGACCAACGGGTTCGGCGAGCCGCAGGAGCCGATCCTGCAGGTGCTCGACACGTTCACCTGCGGCGACGCGATTCTCACGCAGCATGCGGACGGCACCGTCACAGAGCCGGAGTGGCCGAAGGTGGACTTCATCGTCTCGAACCCGCCGTTCCTGGGCGGCAAGAAGCTGCGCACGGAACTGGGCAACAGGTACGTGGAGGCCATGTTCGCGCTGTGGAAAGGCCGGGTGCCGGCCGAAGCGGACCTGTGTTGCTATTGGTTCGAGAAGGCGAGGCGCCAGATCGAGACGGGCGCCTGCCAGCGGGCGGGATTGCTGGCCACGCAGGGAATCCGAGGTGGGGCCAATCGGCGCGTCGTCGACCACATCAAAGCAGCAGGTGACATCTTCTTCGCCCACAGTGATCGGGAGTGGATTCTCGACGGCGCTGCTGTCCACGTTTCGATGCTGGGCTTTGACGACGGCGCCGATGGCGAGAGGCTGCTCGACGGCAAGCCCACCGTGGCCATTAACGCGGATCTGACGTACGGTGCAGACTTGACTGCGGCGCGGAGACTCGCAAGGAATGCGGGTCTCTCCTTCATGGCGGATACAAAGGGCGGCGCGTTCGACGTTTCCAATGACAAGGCTGAAGGCTGGCTGAGGCTCCCTAGTCCGAATGGGCGGCCAAACAGCGACGTTCTCCGGCCATGGGCCAATGGTCTGGACGTCGTCCGCCGACCTCGTGGCATGTGGATCATTGATTTTCCCCCAGGCACCGCCGAGCTTCTTGCGGCCCAGTACGAGGCTGTATTCGAGCACATCCGCGAGCACGTGCTCCCAATCCGGCGCGCCAACAAGCGCGTCGCGTACGCCGCGCGCTGGTGGATGCACGTTGAGCCGAGGCCGGAGATGCGCAGGGCTATCGCTGGCTCCTCGCACTTCCTATCGACAATCACCGTTTCGAAGTACAGGTTGTTCGCCAAACTACCGTCGCCAACTCTCCCAGACCATCAACTAATTGTCTTTGCCCGCGACGACGACTACTTCTTCGGCGTGCTGCACGCGCGGCTACATGAACTGTGGGCGCGGTCGACGGGAACCCAGTTGCGTGAAGCCGAGAGCGGGTTCCGCTATACGCCGACCAGTTGTTTCGAGACGTTCCCGTTCCCGTCGCCGACGGATGTCCAGCGCGACGCGATCGGGGCGGCGGCCAACGAACTCGACACGTTGCGGTCGCGGTGGCTGAATCCGCCAGAGTGGGTGAAAGACGACGTGCTGGAGTTCCCGGCGAGCGTCGACGGCCCGTGGGCGCGGATGGTGACGAACCCGAACGCCGACGGCATCGGCACCGCGCGCTACGTGCGCCTCTTGCCGATCGACGACAAGGCGGCGGCCGCCCTGAAGAAGCGCACCCTCACCAATCTCTACAACGAGCGCCCGGCATGGCTCGCCAACGCGCACCGCGCCCTCGACGAGGCGGTCTTCGCGGCCTATGGCTGGGCGCCGTCGCTGACAGACGATGAACTGCTGGCGAAATTGCTGGAGCTGAATCTGGCGGCCAGCGGTACGCAAGACACGAAGTAGGGCCAGACTCGACTCTGACCCTCCGCTGGCGTGGGCGCCATGTTCCGCCCACGCGCGAAGCGCTCCAGCGAGACACACCGAAGCCTTGGCGGCGTCGGTCAGCCGGCGTCGTTGATCAATTCCACTATCCGCGCCGCATCATGGCCGGGCGGGACCAGTGCCCGGACGCCCCGGTCGAACGTCGCAAGGCATCCCTCGTGACGGATCGCCAGGGCCACCAGATGCGCGTCGGTGACCTGCTGATGTCCGACTACGCGCGATCGCGCCACACACGGCGACTCGGCAAACCTCACATCGTCGGACCAGAAATGATGGTGGGGACGGGCCGTGATGCGGGCGAGCAGCGCCGCAGCGTCCTGAGGAGACACCGCAGCCGGAATGGCTCGAGTATTCGACGACACACGAATGAAGCCGAGTTCGACGATGGAGCAGGTCGCCCAGCCGCGCGGTGCCCGGCGGGCGAACCACTGATGGGCAGCCGCGTGGTGCACATGATTCGGCCACGCCAGCGCGAGGAGCAGATTGACGTCCAGCAGGGCGACCATCAGGCCTCGTCCAGCGCGTCGCGCACCATGTCCGGCGTCAATGGGGCCGTGTCAGGACGCACGGCGAACACCGGGAAGCCGGCTGCGGATTCGGCAGGACGGGCCGGGCTCAGTGCCCGGCGCGCGAGGCGCGAGAGGACTTTTCCGACGCTGCTTCGCTCGATCGCCGCCAGACTCCTGGCGGCTTCGTAGATGTCGTCGTCGATGTGGAGAGTCGTCCGCATACCTAGATCGTAGGCCTGGAGCATCATGATGTCAAGATGTAATGATGCTCCAGGCCTACGCCTACTGATCGCCCGCGGACTGGATCCTGGCTGCCTGGCGCCTAGCTCTTCGCGTCCTTCCAGTTATCTCCGACGCCGATGTCCACGGTGAGCGGTACGGCCAGTTGCGCGGCGTGTTCCATGTGCGTGCGCACGAGCGCCGCCACCTCGTCGGCTTCCTCGCGTGGCACTTCGAACAGCAGTTCGTCGTGCACGGTGAGGATCATCCGCGCGCCCCGCCCGCCGGTCCGGGCGGGTCTCAACTCGAGCGCGTGGTGCACGTCGATCATGGCGCGCTTCAGGATGTCCGCGGCGGTTCCCTGGATGGGCATGTTCACCGCGATGCGCTCCATGGCGCTGCGCACCTGGCCGTTGCGGCTCGTCAGCTCAGGCACGGGCCGGCGGCGACCCCAGAGGGTCTTGACGACCCCGGTTGCCCGACCGTCTTCGAGGGTGCGATCGATGAACTGGCGCACGGCGGGGAAGCCCGCGAAGTACGCGTCGATGAACGCCTGCGCCGCCTGCTGCGTCACGCCGATGTCTTTCGACAGCGTGAACGCCGTCTTGCCGTAGAGCAGGGCGTAGTTCACCATCTTGGCCCGGCTGCGCATCTCCTTGCGGTCGAGGCCGCTCGCGGAGCCAAAGATGGCCAGCGCCGTGCGGTCGTGGATGTCCTCGTTGCGCCGGAACGCGTCGACGAGCGCCGAGTCTCCCGAAAGATGCGCCAGCACGCGCAGCTCGATCTGGGAGTAATCGGCCGAGATCAGCACGAATCCCGGCGCGGCGACGAAGGCCCGCCGGATCTCGCGGCCGAGCTCGGTGCGCACGGGGATGTTCTGCAGGTTGGGGTCACTGCTGCTCAACCGTCCCGTCGCGGCCACCGCCTGATTGAAACT
>JAPKZP010000588.1 GCA_026393735.1 Acidobacteriota bacterium | reverse complement strand
CGTGCCCGCAAAATCGGCCCCCCGATGGGGGGTCCGCGCCTGGCCGTTGAATACGCTCCGCACACCGAACTTGGAAATATGAGCCCCCGGCACGGGTCGTTGAAACCCGCTTCCCCACAAGCGCGATGGCGTGACCTCGGCGAGTACCCGCGCGAGCAATCGCTGCTCCTTCTCGATTCTGGCCAGCGCGCTCTTCGGCGGAGAGACGTACTGCGGCGGAACCGTCAGGTGGCGGGTTGGGAACACCTTGGGCGCCACCGACAGCGTGATCGTCGCGGTGAGCCGCGCGCCCGCCGCAGTGCTCGCCTCAACCGTTACGGGGTGCGCGCCGGGCTTCGTGTCCAGATCGATGCCGAGCAGGACATGCCAAGTCGAGGGCGCCGCCCCAGGGAAACCTGGCAAGGACGACCCGAACGCCGAGGCTGACGCCGCGACGAGGGGAACGGGCGCCGAAACGGTGAGCAGCACGACCTCGCCGGGCTCGAGCGCACGCTCGACGTGGGTCAGCGCAAGCCCCTCGGCCGGCGGCACGGGCGTCTGGACGGCGAGCGGCTGAGCCGCGCCAAGGGTGACGGCGAGGAGCGCACCCGCGAACCTCGAGGCGCGGCGGTTCAGCGGCAACATCATGCACTCGATTATCGGACGGCAGGCGGCTCGACACACGCACAATCGAACAATCCTCCCGGCCCTGACCCACCCTGTACACGACATGCCTGTGTTCGCAGGGCTGAAGCCCTGCGCCACATCAGTTGCGGAACGTACGGGTCGGGTCGGTGCCGGCTGCGGCGTTCAGGCGTGCTGGCTCGCACCGCCGGGTTGGCCCGCCGTGCCGCCATGGAACTCACCCAGCGTGATCGGCACCGCGACCTTGAGCATCAAGGTGAAGAGGAGGAACCCGAGGGCGAAGATGCCCGCGGCCACGCGCAGTTCGGTCATCGTCGGATAGTAGACGTAGATTTCACCGAGCGCGTCCGGCGTCAGGCCCGGGATGATCAGTCCCATGCCCTTGTCGATATAACACCCCGCGTAGGTGGCCACGCAGCCGATGTTCAGCGAGATCCAGTTCCGGCGCGCCCCCGGCACGATGAAGAGGACGAACGCGAGGACGTTTAGTCCGACGGCCGTCCACGCGTACGGCACGAGCGTGCGGTGATCGCCGAGCCCGAGGAACCAGTAGCGCGTGTACAGCACGTGCTCGGTGTTCGAGTAGAACTCCTTGAAGGCCTCCGCGCCGTGCAGGAACAGGTTGAGGAACATCGCGTACGCCATCAACTCGGCGATCTTGGAGATCGCCGCGTCCTGGATTTCGAAGCGCGAGAACCGCCGGAGCAGCTGCACCACGATGAGCAGGATCGCGGGCCCGGAACAGAACGCCGATGCCAGGAACTGTGGCGCCAGAATCGACGAGTTCCAGTACGGGCGCGCCGCCAGGCCGTTGAACAGGAATGCCGTCACGGTATGGATGCCGACCGCCATCGGGATCGACAAGAGGACCATCGGCACGACGATGCGAGGGTTGTAGTGCTGCCCGCTGAACGCGCGGTACAGGATGTGGGTGACGACCACGAAGTTGATGACGAAGTAGATGTTCAGGACGAGCACGTCCCACGCCAGGATGGAATACGGGAAGTTCAGGTGCCCGGCCGGCGGCAGCAGGTGCCAGAAGCGATCGGGCCGGCCGATGTCCACCAGCACGAACAGCAGGCACATGATGATGGCACTGACGGCCAGCAACTCGCCGTAAATGACAATCTCCCGGATGGGCTTCCACTCGTAGACGTACGCGGGGATCACGAGCACGACGGCCGCCGCGGCGACGCCGACCAGGAACGTGAAGTTCCCGATGTAGAACCCCCAGCTCACCTGGTCCCGCATCGCCGTGATGCCGAGGCCCTCGGTCACCTGCCGCGCGTACGCGATCCCGCCGGATGCGATGAGCGCCAGCAGGACGGCAATCCACGCCCAGTAGGCGCTGTTCCCCCGCAACACCAGGAACACGCTGCCGCGGACGAACCGTGCGAAGAGTCGCAGGAAGTTCACACAGGCCTCACGTGGCGTAGAAGTAGAAGAACTTCGGGAGCGTGTTCAGGTCTTCCTTCAGCACCATGACACGCTTGTGCTCGATGATGTAGCGGATCTCGCTCGCGGGGTCGAGCAGGTTGCCGAACTTCCGTGCGCCCACGGGGCACACCTCGACGCACGCCGGATAGCGCCCGTTCCTCGTCCGCTGAATGCAGAACGTGCACTTCTCGACGACGCCCTTCGGCCGCGGCCGGTTGCCCAGGTAATGCGTGTTCGTGTTGAGTGCCGCCTTCGGGATCGTCGGCTCCGACCAGTTGAAGTGACGCGCGCCGTACGGGCACGCGGCCATGCAGTACCGGCAGCCGATGCACCAGTCGTAGTCGATCACAACGATGCCGTCGGGCTCGGTCCACGTGGCCCCGGTCGGGCACACCTTGGTGCACGGCGCGTTCTTGCACTGCTGGCAGGCCACCGGCACATAGAAATGCCCTTCCTCGGGCACCTCGGCCGGCGCGTAGTAGGGGTCGGCTTCGGTGAAGTCGACGCCCTTCCCCTTCTCCATCGAAAACACGCGGATCCAGTGGACCTGCGAATCGCGCGACTGGTTGTTCTCGTCGACGCAGGCGTACACGCAGCGCCGGCAGCCGATGCACCGCGAGATGTCGAGGGCATAGGCGAACTCGACGCCGGCAATCGGCGGGGCGTCCGAGACGCTGACGGTGGTGCCGTACTGCGCGGCGTACCGCGCTTCCATGTCGCGGATCGCCTGCGTGAGGCGCGCGCGCGGCATCTCGTACAGCCGTTTCGGCCCGCACGCCGTCAACACGAAGCCGGCCGCCGCGGCCGCCGCGCACGTCGCGAATTGGCGCCGGGTCACCGGGCGCGTGCGCGCCGGAACCGGGCTGCCGTCGTTGGTCGCCATCGCTATTTCCCCGGCCGCGCGGGCCGCTGAGGTGCGGGTTTGGGCTCGATCGCCTTGAACCGCGGCTGGTGCGGGTTGTGGCAGTTCGCGCAGAGCAGGTACCGCTTGTGGCCGTTCCAGTCGCCCGTGCGCCGCCCGTGGACGCCTGCGCGCCAGTCACGGAGCTTCTCGCCGTGGCACTGCCCGCACAGCCGGTACGACTCGTCGAACGACACCAGCTCGCCGCTCGCGAGATGCAGGTGGTCGCGATCGTTCGCGTCGTGGCAGTCGAGGCACCACCGGTGCTCGGCGTCGTGCTTCAGCTCAATCTCCGTGTGCATCTCCACGAGTTCCCGGCGAGCCCGATTGACCTTGAGGTCCTTGTGGCAGGCCGAACAGGGAAAGATGCCATCCGTGAAGGGTGGGGGCGGCACTTCCAGGCGCTCCTCCGCCGCGGGCGCGGAGGCCTGGGACGCGGGGGTCTGGGGCGAGGAGGTCTGAGGCGCAGAAGGCTGAGGGCCCGGACGCTGCTCGACGGCCGCGACGGCCGCGGCACAGGCCAGCATCGCGGCGCCGAGGAGGATGGCCGGTTTCATAGGCGCCCTATCTTACGCCGATCGCAACTCGACCACGCGCTGCATCTCGCGCAGCCACATCGCCTGGAAGATCTGCAGGCGCTCGCCGATCACCGCGGCCAGGTTGCGTGTGATGGCGTACCCGACGAAGGGATGAATCGCGAAGTACTCCAGCAGCGCAGAGCGCGACAGCGCGATCACGTCCGTCTCCAGCGGGGCGGTGGCCTTCAACGTGAAGCGGTAGGGCGGGATGAGGCCAGACCACCCGACTGTCTGTCCGGGCAGCCTCTCCTCCACGAGCACGTCCTGATCGTGCCCCTGCACCTGCATCGGCAGCGTCAGCGAGATGCGCCCGCGCTCGACGATGTAGAGATGGTCGGCCGTTGAACCGAGGCTGAACAGTTCAGCCCCGCTCGCCAGCTCGATGCGCCTGCCGAGGGCCAGCACCGCGGCAGCCTCGTCGGGGGTGAGGTCCTTTAGAAGTTCGGACTGTACAGGTGCCATGGTGCTGGTCCGTCAGTGCACGAGCGGCGACGTGGTCCGGCTGTGGAGAGACGCGACCGTCGGGAAACCCACGAACGACTCCGCAGCCGCCTGTTCGAGGAGCACATGCCGGTCGATCTGGAGCAGCAGCACTTCAATCGGCACCTGGGGCCGAGACGCAGCCAGGGGGACGGCCGGCACGGCTGGCAGGTCGGCAAAGAAGCGCGCTGCCGGAATGGTGATCGGCAACGACGGCCGGATGGCCGGCTGCGCGGTCTCCGCGGGCCGCTCGTCACGAGTGGCCGCTCCAAACGCGAGGGCCGTCACGGCCAACCCGAACATGCTCAAGCACAGCGCCATCAGGAACATCACCATCAGTGGCCTCCCTTTCACTGGACCAGAAGAGCAGGTTCGATGCCAACCTCGTGCTGATGGTTTCAGGCGAGTTTCGGT
>JAPKZP010000094.1 GCA_026393735.1 Acidobacteriota bacterium | reverse complement strand
GGGCTGCCGACCGAAGAGGATGAGGACCTGGTCGCCATCCGGGACCTCGTGCTGGAGTTGAAGACGCGGATGCTGGCGCATGCGAGGGCGCGCGGCACGATCGGCCGCATCACAGCGAGCGTGAATCCGCTGGTGCCCAAGCCCGGCACCGCGTACCAGTGGCTGCCCATGGAAGCGCCGCGGGCGATCGACGGGAAGATCGCCCGGCTGCGCTCGCTGACGGCTGGCATCGACAACGTCTACTTCAGCATCAAGTCCGAGCGGCACTCGTTCTACCAGGCGCTGCTGTCGCTCGGCGATCGGCGGGTCGCCCCGGTGATTGTCGAGGCCGAGCGCAACGGCGGGCAGTGGCGACGGGCGGCTGCCGACACAGGCGTGGACGCGGGATTCTACGTCTACCGCGACCGGTCGGGCGATCGCGTCCTGCCGTGGGATATCATCGACGGCGGCCTGAAGGCCGGCTTCTACCGGGCTGAGTTTGCGAAGAGCCTTCGGGCGGAATGGACGCTGCCGCCCAAACGCCTGGCCGAGAACGCCCGATTGCTGCCCATCGTGCCTTGAATCCGGCGGTGTGCGTCGCCCGATCAGCTTCAGCACCGACGCGTGGCGCTCCACCGGAGCCTGCTCGCCATTGCCCGCCGGCGCTGGTCACTCTGCCGTCGCGAGTTGCGCTTCGTACTCCGCATACGACTGCAGGATCAATTCGCGAAGACGATCCTGGCTCGCGGCGTCCACTACCGGGCGCAGCAGCGCGAAGCTGCGGCGCTCGCCATTGACCGAGTACTGCCGCGCGGGAAACGTCACGTTGCGGCCCGACCCGCCTCTCCGCTCCCAGATGCCGAAGCCGATGAGCTTGAGACCGTCGAGCGGGCCGTCCGAGAAGTGCAGTTCGGCGTCGGCGAGCTTGCCGGGAGGATTGCCGCGATCGTTGGGTGCGAACTTGATGAGCATGGTGTGCTCCACGTGAATCACGCCAGCCTTGCGCCCGGGACCGGTGTGCGGGCTGTATGTGTCGCGGACCGGATGTGGTCATGAGACCGGGCGCGGCCGTTGGCGTTTCGCCTGCCGGCCCGCGACATGCCAGACTCGCTGGCAAGGGACGTGCCCGGGAGCAACCGCGCGGCCGTGGCGGGACAAGTGCCTGAGCACGCAGCGGTTGTGGGACAGGCTCCGGGATTGCCGCGCGGTGGCGCGGTCAGCCTCTGGCAGGAGAGGAAACGCGGGTTGCGTACCTGTGACCTACTCGGCGTTGACGAGCAGCACCTGCGCGAGCGCGAGCGTGTCGGCGTGCGAGATGGTCAGGAACGACGAGGTGGCGCCGAGCGTCTGGAACCGGCGCAGCGCGCCGCCGTGCAACAGGAGCCTGGGCGGACCGCCACCGCGTATCACCTCGATGTCGCGCCACAACACCCCCTGAGTGTGACCCGTGCCGAGCGCCTTCATCGCAGCTTCCTTTGCGGCAAACCGCCCGGCGTAGTGCGGCGCCGGGTTGTGCTTACTCGAACAGTAGGCAATCTCCGCCTCGGTGAACACGCGGCACGTGAACCGATCGCCATAGCGCCTGATGGCCTGCTCGATACGCGGGATGTCGGTGGCGTCGAGGCCGATACCGATGATACTCATGTAGATATCCTTGACGGCCCGAGCCCGGCGCTCGCCGGTCTCGCGTCTGCGCCCGGCATGTCGCGCGGGTGTCAGACCGGGCGACGGGCGTTCGCGTTCGATGCGGACTGAACTCGAGCATAGTATGCCTCCAGTGAATGGCGCCTTCGAGTGGATTCGTCTTCCGTGGGGCCCCGCGCTGCGCTGCGTCCCCCTTGCGGCGATCGCGGATCACTTCTTCACGGGTCGGCAACCGGTGTTGCTTCGCGAAGGGATCCGTCCCGGCGACGGCTGGCATCGCGTGGCGCTGTCGATGGGTGTTGCCCCGCGTGCCGTCGTCCGGTTGCAGCAGGTGCACGGATCGGGTGTCGTGGTCATCTCCGCGGGCGACGTCCTGCCGGCGGACTGGGGCACGGGTGACATCGTGGTGACCGACGACGAGCGGGTCGCACCTTGCGTGCAGGTGGCGGACTGCGTGCCGATCCTCATGGCCGACCGCCGGAGCGGTGCCGTGGCGGCTGCGCACGCGGGCTGGCGTGGCGCGGCGTCCGGTGTCGCGGGGACGGCCGTCGCCGCGCTCGTCAGCGCGTTCGGCGCCGACCCGGCGGATGTCACCGTGGCGATCGGTCCCAGCATCGGGCCCTGCTGCTACCGGGTCGGGGCGGATGTCTGCCGCGTGTTTGCCGCCGACGAGCGCTGGTCCAGCCGGATCGACCGCTGGCTCACTGCCGAGCCGAAGGGCCGCGCGGCGCACGGCGTGCCGGGCTCAGACCCGTCGGCACGGGACGGAATGCCTGGACGGTTCCTGGACACGTGGGCGGCCAACGCCGACCAGCTGCAGGACGCAGGCATCCCGCCGGCACACGTGCACGTGTCGGCGATCTGCACCTCATGCCACCGCGACATGTTCCATTCGTACCGGGTCGACGGGGCGGAGGCGGGGCGGATGATTGGGGTGATCAGATCAGGCGCGAAGCGTGAGGCGCCTGCTGCTTCTCCGCCCCGTCCATCGCCTGGTTCGCCAGTTCGTCCGCGCGGGTATTGAGCTCGCGGCGCACGTGCACGAACCGCACGCGTCCGAGCTGCGCGACAAGCAGCCGCGC
>JAPKZP010000293.1 GCA_026393735.1 Acidobacteriota bacterium | reverse complement strand
GGTCGAGGATCTTCGCCATCAGCCACCCGCCCGCGAATCCGCCGGCGTGCGCCCAGTTGTCGATGCCTGGCATGATCAGGCCGAAGACGCCCAGCATGAGCGCATACTGCAGGCCTTCGCGGCGGGCCATGCTGCTGCCCGACCGCTGCCCGTAGAGCACGACGGCGCCGAGCAGGCCGAAGACCGGGGCGGACGCGCCCACCGTGAACCCCGCCCCGCCCAGAATGGGAATCCCCCCGAAGAGCAGCCACGCCACGGAGCTGGCCGCGAACCCCACAATGCCGGCCGCGGTGTAGATGATGATCATCCGCCCCGCGCCGAAGATCTCCGCGCAGGCCGGCCCAAGCTGGCGCACCCACATCATGTTGAACAGGATGTGGAGAATGCCACTGTGCAGCCACCCGGCACTGAGCACCGTCCACCAGCGTCCGTACTGGAAGACGGGCATCCCGCCGCTGGCGCCGAAGAGAAAGAGGCTCGTGGTGCTGGGCGCGAGGAATGAGAAGAGCCCGTTCATCCGGATGTTGCCGCCGGACATCAGCAGCATTGCGACGTAGAGTCCGGTCGAGCCCCACAGGACGAGCGGCACGAATCCGAGGTCGTTGCCGAGGCGCCGCAGCAGCGGTGCGAAGCCCCAGAGCCCCGGGTTCCTGCGCCCGCAGTTGTAGCAGACCTCGTCGTTGACCCCGACCAGATTGCCGCAGGAAGTGCAGACCACCGAACCGCGCGTCTGTCGTCCGAACATGTGCCCTCGCCCGGGCATCATACCCTGCGGCCCCGGCGCCCGCACGCGCTACTTGCGGCCCATGGTCCGCGCTATACTGGCCCCCGTGCGCGCCGCCCCGGCGCGCCACCAGGGAGCGACATCATGCGCGCCGCTGTCATGGCTTTCGCCGCCGCTGCACTGTTCGTGCTGGGACCGTGGGCACCCGTCGGGACGGCCGCACCTTTTGACGCATCGTTCGCCCGCGACACGATGCGCGTGGACTACCTGCACACCGGCGGTCTCGGCATGGAGGCCATTGCCGTCGACCGGATTGTCAACGACGGCCCCTGGCCGGGCAGCCGCGTGCGGCTCGTCGACGACACGAACCTCGGCACGTACCTGTTCGAGGTCATCGACCGGACCACCAACCAGGTCATCTACTCGCGAGGGTTCGCGACCCTGTTCGGCGAATGGGAGACCACACCGGAGGCCCGCGAGGCGCACCGGACGTTCGGGGCATCGCTCCGGTTCCCGTGGCCGAAGCGCCCCGTCCAGATCGTGCTGAAGAAGCGCGATCGCCAGAACGCCTTCCACGAGTTCTGGTCTACCTTGATCGACCCGGCGTCGCGGACGGTCAACCGGGCGAAACTGGCGCCGGCTGGCAAGGTGTGGACCGTGTGGGAGAGCGGTACACCCGAGTCGAAGGTCGATCTGCTCCTGCTTGGCGACGGGTACACCGAGGCCGAGCTGCCGAAGTTCCACAAGGACGTCACGCGGCTCATCGAGAAGATGTTCGCGCTCGAGCCGTACAAGAGCCACCGCGCCGACTTCAACGTTCGGGCCATCGACCTGCCGGCCTCGGCGAGCGGCATTCACAACCCGAGGACCGGCGAGGCGCGCCGGTCGCGCATCGGCACCGAGTACAACATCTTCGACAGCGAGCGCTACGCGCTGAGCGCGGACAACCGCGGATGGCGCGATGTCGCATCGGCGGCGCCCTACGACGCGGTGGAGATCCTGATCAACAACCGCTACTACGGGGGCGGCGGCATCTTCAATGATCACGCCACGGTGGCCGTGGACACCGGGTCGGCCGACTACATCTTCGTGCACGAGTTCGGCCACCACTTCGCGGGCCTGGGCGACGAGTACTACACGTCCGACGTGGCCTACGAAACCGGCGGTGAGAAGATCGAGCCCTGGGAACCCAACGTGACGGCGCTCCACGATCCGGCCCAGTTGAAGTGGCGGGACCTCGTGGCCGCCGGCACGCCGCTGCCCACGCCCTGGGACAAGGAGGCGTACGAGAAGCACTCGTCGGATGTGCAGGCCGAGCGGCGCCGCCTGCGGGCCGCGGGCGCCCCGGAATCCGAGATGGACACGCTCTTCGCCACCCAACTCGCGTGGGAAACGAAGTTCCTGTCGTCGATGACCCACTCGGGAAAGGTCGGCGCTTTCGAAGGTGCGTCCTACGAACCCAAGGGCCTGTACCGGCCCGAAGCGGACTGCATCATGTTCACGCGAGACGAGGTGGGCTTCTGCCGGGTGTGCCGCCGGGCCATCGAACGGGCCATCAGCTTGCACACGGGGAAGGACTAGCGGCTCAGGGACTGAAAGCGTTTCAACATGATGTGGCGCTGGCCTTCCGCCGGCCTGTTCCACAACTCCAGACAGTGGCTCTACGGTGTCGCGGCGTCGCGGCGCCCGAGGTCCCCGCGCAGGGCGGCGAGGTCCTGCTGGATCGCCACGAGCCGGCTGACGAGTTCCTCGTGACGCCGCACGCGCGTGGTCGTCGGCTTGGGCACGAACGTGATCGACCCCCCGGGCTCGAGCACCGCCCGTTCCACGTCGTCGAGCGAGAGAAGTCCCTGGCGCCGGGCCGCGCTCGACAGTTCATCGACACTCACGAACTCCGCGGCGAGCGTGGAGGCGTCGATGCGGCCACCGTCGATCAGCACGGTGGGCGTCCCCTCGATGAGCCGCTCCACTCTGGGGTGATGGTACGACCACCGCACGACCACCCAGTTCGCCACGAGCAGCGTCGCCGCGCCGATGAGCCCGCCCGCGAGGCTGTTGTCGTTGCCGATGATGGCGTTCTGCACGGTGTTCGAGATCGTCAGCAGCACGACCAGGTCGAACGGATTCAACTGGGCCAACTCGCGCTTGCCGGCCAGGCGAAGACCGACAATGAGAAAGACGTACACGAGCACCGGGCGCAGGATCTTCTCCAGCACGGGAATGCCGGGCTGCATCAGGCTCTGCCAGATTCCATCCATGATGTTCCTCGCGGGAAATCGGGTGTGACTGGATTATAGTGGCGTCCGCCTGCGACCCGTTCAGCAGGCAGGGAGCCGCCCCATGCCCTGGATTCAGGTCTACGACCCCCTCGGCAACGCCTGGCTGAGCACGCTGGCCGCCGCCGTGCCCATCGTGCTGCTTCTCTGCACGCTCGGACTGTTCAGGTGGCCGGCGCATCGAGCGGCCCTCGCGAGCCTGGCGGCGGCTGTCGCCATCTCGATCGCCGTGTTCGGCATGCCGGTGCGTGCCGCAGTGGCCACGGTCGCATTTGGCGCCGCCTATGGCCTGTTTCCCATCGGCTGGATCGTGCTGGCGGCGATCTTCCTCTACAACCTCAGCGTCCGGTCGGGGACGTTCGAGACGGTCAAGCACTCGGTGTCGCGCCTCTCGGGCGATCGCCGAGTCCAGGCGTTGCTCATCGCCTTTTCGTTTGGCGCGTTCATCGAGGGCGCGTCCGGATTTGGCACGCCCGTCGCGATCTCCGCCGCGCTGCTGATGGGACTGGGGTTCGCCCCGCAGTACGCCGCTACGCTGGCGCTCATCGCCAACACCGCGCCGGTCGCGTTCGGCGCCCTCGGCACGCCCATCCTCACGCTCGCCGCGGTCACGGGTCTTCCCGCGTTCACGCTGGGAGCCATGGCCGGGCGGCAACTGCCGTTCGTCGCCCTGCTCATCCCAGCGTGGCTGGTCGTGACCATGAGCGGGTGGCGAGGGCTTCGCGGCGTGTGGCCGGCCGTGCTGGCCTGCGGAGGGTCGTTTGCGCTCGCGCAGTTCTTCTGGAGCAACTGGATCGGTCCGGAGCTGGCCGGGATCGCCGCCGGCCTGTGCTCGCTTGCGTGCGTGGGAGCCGTCTGCGCGTGGTGGCGGCCGACGGACGGCTGGAACCACTCGACCCGCGGGTTCGATGCGGCGGCAGCCGACGAGGAGACGCAAGCCGTCTCACGAGAAGGCCTCAGCCGCCGCGCGATCATCCGGGCCTGGCTGCCGTGGATCCTCCTGAGCGTCTTCGTCGCGGCCTGGGGCGCCACCCCCATCAAGAACGCCCTGACGAACGCGAGCCCGTGGTTCGCGCCCCGCATGGACGTGCCGGGTCTGCACCGTCTCGTGCTGCGGGAGTACCCGGTCGTCGCCGAGCGCGCAGCCCCGGCGCTGGCCGGCGATCCCGCCTACCTCGCCCGGCGCGCCGAGGGTGCCACCTTCACCTTCAACTGGCTGTCCGCGACAGGCACGGGCATCCTGTTCGCGGCGCTCGCCACCATCGTGTGCCTGCGAATCCCGCGGCGCACGGCGATCGAAGTCGCCCGTGCGACCGCCTGGCAGATGCGCCGGTCGCTGCTCACGATCTCACTGATGATGGCGATTGGCTTTGTGACGCGGTACGGCGGGACCGACGCGACGCTGGGGCTCGCGTTCACGCGGACGGGCTGGTTCTACCCGTTCTTCGCGGCGATGCTGGGCTGGCTGGGCGTCGCGTTGACCGGGTCGGACACCAGTTCCAATGTCCTCTTCGGCAGCCTGCAGACAATCACGGCGGGCCAGCTGGGCCTCAACCCGATCCTCATCGCCACGGCAAACAGCACCGGCGGGGTGATGGGCAAAATGATCGACGCGCAGACCATTGTCGTGGCGGGTGCCGCGACCGGGCAGGAAGGCCATGAGGGCGCGCTGCTGCGCGCGGTCTTCTGGCACAGCCTCGTGCTGGCCGCCATCATGGGCCTCATCGTCCTGGCCCAGGCGTACGTGGTGCCCTGGATGGTGCCGGGGAACTGACGCTGTCGGGAGCCGGCGTCAGTCCCTGCGTCGCGGGCGCATGTTCGCCGCGAGGATCCGCTTCCGCAGGCGGATCGACTTCGGCGTGATCTCGACCAGTTCGTCGTCGTTGATGAACTCGATCGCCTGCTCGAGGCCGAGCACCCGCGGCGGGATCAGGCGGATGGCCTCATCGGCCGTGGACGCGCGCATGTTCGTCTGCTTCTTTTCCTTCGTCACGTTGACGTCCAGGTCGTCCGTGCGCGCGTTCTCGCCGATGATCATGCCCTCGTAGACGGCCGTGGTCGGTCCGATGAAGATCTCGCCGCGCTCCTGCAGGTTGAAGATGGCATAAGACGTCGCGACGCCGCTGCGGTCCGCGACGAGCGCCCCGTTGGCGCGCGCCGGGATCGGCCCGAACCAGGGCTGCCAGCCGTGGAACAGGTTGTTCATGATGCCGGTGCCGCGGGTGTCGGTCAGGAACTGCGAGCGGAAGCCGATGAGCCCCCGCGTCGGGATCAGGAAGTCCAGGCGCACACGCCCGCTGCCGTGGTTGACCATCTTCGTCATGGTGCCGCGACGGCCGCCCACCTGCGCGATCACGACGCCCTGGAAACTCTCGGGGACGTCGATCGTCAACTCCTCCACCGGCTCCAGGATCCGGCCTCCCTCGTCGCGCGTCACGATGTCCGGGCGCGACACCTGCATTTCGAAGCCTTCGCGCCGCATCATCTCGATCAGGATGGAGAGCTGCAGTTCGCCGCGTCCGATCACCTTGATCTGTTCGGGCGACCCGGTGTCTTCGAGGCGGATCGACACGTTGCCCAGGAGCTCGCGCTCCAAGCGGTCGCGTAACTGCCTGGAGGTCACGAACTGGCCCTCGCGGCCGGCCATGGGCGAGGTGTTCACGCCGAACACGATCGACACCGTCGGCTCGTCGATGGCGAGGTGCGGCAGCGGGTCGGGGTGCTCGACGTCGGTGATGGTCTCCCCGATCGTGATGTCTTCGATGCCCGCCAGGCAGACGATGTCGCCGGCGGAGGCCTCATCGACATCGATGCGCTTGAGGCCCTCGAACGCGAACAGTTTCGTGACGCGCGTCACCTCGAGGGTGCCGTCCACTTTGCTGACCGCGACCGTGTCCCCGAGGTGGACGCGGCCGTTGAACACGCGGCAGACCGCGATGCGCCCCACGTAGTCGCTCGAGTCCAGATTGGCCACGAACATCTGGAGCGGCGCGTCGGCGCTGCCGGCCGGCGGCGGGACGTGCGCCACGATGGCGTCGAACATCGGACGCAGGTCCTGTCCGGGCACCGCGAGGTCGGTCGTGGAGGTCCCGGCCCGGGCATTCGTGTACAGCACCGGGAAGTCCAGCTGTTCCTCCGTGGCGTCGAGGTCGATGAACAGGTCATAGACCTCGTTGAGCACTTCCTTGGTTCTGGCGTCCTGCCGGTCGATCTTGTTGATGATCACCACGGGCGGCAGCCGCCGCTCGAGTGCCTTGCGCAGCACGTAGCGGGTCTGCGGCAGCGGCCCCTCTGAGGCATCCACGAGCAGCAGGACCCCGTCGACCATCGACAGCGTCCGCTCGACCTCTCCCCCGAAGTCGGCGTGCCCGGGCGTGTCGACGATGTTCACCAGCACGTCGCCGTAGTGCAGGGCGGTGTTCTTCGCCAGAATCGTGATGCCCCGCTCGCGTTCGAGGTCGGTGTTGTCCATCGCGCGCTCGGCCACGCGCTCGTTGGCGCGGAACGTCCCGCTCTGAAACAGCAGCGCGTCGACCAGCGTCGTCTTGCCGTGATCGACGTGGGCGATGATGGCGACGTTGCGCCGATTGGGGTTGGCCACGCTCTGACGGCCCGGTACGTGCATAGGCATCCTTCCAGTATACCGGGCATCGCCCCTCGGCTCCTCGAACTTTACGCGCGAGGGTCGAATCCCAGAGCTCATCTTGTGCCAGTTGAGGAGCAGGCCCCGCGCAGGGCTGAAGCCCTGCGCCACACCGGCAACGGTCGCCGACCCGAGCGAGCTCCGATCTATGCTCTGAGCCGAGCCGAGGACGCGGCGGGCATGCTGCCCTCGAACGGCATCGGGTAGACTGTGACGGATGACAGACACGACCGCTCGACGGACGGCGCTCATCACGGGCGCGTCGGCAGGCATCGGCCTGGCGCTGGCCGAGGTGTTCGCCCGGCATGGTTTCGATCTCGTGCTGACAGCCCGGCGTGCAGACCGCCTCCAGGCGATCTCCGCGGACCTCGCGACCCGGTTTGGCTGCCGGGTCCACACGATTGCCGCGGACCTCGCGGATCCCGCGGCCCCGGCGCGGATCTACGACGACGTCGCGAAAGCCGGGATCACGGTCGATGCGCTCGTGAACAACGCCGGGTACGGCCTGCCCGGCCTCTACGTTGACACGGCGTGGGATCAGCAGCGCGACTTCCTGCAGGTCATGGTGACCGCGGTCGCGGAGCTGGCGCACCGCTTCATGCCTGGCATGGTGCAGCGCGGTTACGGGCGCATCATCAACGTCGCGTCACTGGCTGGACTGGTGCCATGGTCGGCCGGCCACACGCTGTACGGCGCCTCGAAGGCCCTCCTGATCAAGTTCTCGGAGTCACTCGCCCTGGAGGGCCTGCCGCACAACGTGCACGTCACGGCCCTCTGCCCCGGATTCACCTACAGCGAGTTCCACGACGTCAACGGCACGCGACCGCTGGTGAGCCAGCTCCCGCGATGGATGTTCATGAACGCGCAGATCGTCGCCGAACAGGCCTACGATGCGGTCATGGCCGGGAAGAGCGTGTACGTCAACGGCCGCATCAACAGAGCGATCGCGCAGCTCGTCCGGTATGCGCCGCAATGGCTCGTCCGGGGCCAGCTGCGGAGGGTGGCCAGGAAGTTCAGGAAGGTGTAGGGGGCCCCCCGTGACGGTGGCGTCCGCGCTCCTGCTCGCTGGTCTGCTGGCGCTCGGCATCTGGGAGCGGTCGGCGCGCGACCGTGCGCACGCGGCGATCCCGATTCGGATTCACGTCAACGGCACACGCGGCAAGTCCACGACGACACGGCTGATCGCCGCGGCGCTTCGCGAAGCCGGCATCGTCACCCTGGCGAAGACGACGGGAACCGCGCCCCGCCTCATCCTCCCGGACGGCACCGAGCGGGAGATCGCCCGGCGCGGTCCTGCGAACATCCGCGAACAGCTGTGGTTCCTTCGCGAGGCGCGCCGCAGGCGTGCGGCAGCGGTCGTGGTCGAGTGCATGGCGATTGACCCCGAGCTGCAGGCGGTCTGCGTACACCGCATCGTGCGCGCCACGGTCGGCGTGATCACCAACGTTCGCCGCGATCATGGCGACGTCATGGGAACCTCTCTCGAAGAGGTCGGAACTGCGCTGGCAGGCACGGTGCCGCGCCAGGCCGTCCTGGTGGTCGGCCCATCGAACGGTACCGGCCCCATCGCTCGCGTCGCGCACGAGCTGGGGACGCGCGTCATCCACGTGCCGCCTGCCGCGGGCGACATCCCGGAGGACCGGTCCGCCGGACACTGGATGGCCGAGAACGTGGCGATTGCCATGGCGGTCGTGCGCGAACTCGGCATCGACGAGGCGGTCGCGCGACGGGGCATGGGCCGCGCCGTCGCCGATCCCGGTGCCGTGACGTGCGCCAGCGTCACGATTGGCGGCCGATGCGCACAGGTCGTCGATGCGACCGCGGCGAACGACCCGGACTCGCTCGCGCGCCTGCTGGGCGAGCGGTCAGCCGGTGCCGTCTTCGTCTTCCATCACCGGTTCGATCGGCCGTTCCGTCTCCGGCAGTTCACCGATGCGCCGCCGTGGACCCGCGACGATGACGCGCTGATCGTGACCGGCGGACGGCCGGACTGGGGCACGTGGCGCCGAGCGCGCTCGGCCGGCGCGCTCGGCCGCATCGAGTATTGTTCCCTCGCGCAGCTCGCCTCCCGCGTGCGGCGTCGATTCCGCGCGTCCGACACCTGCTCGATGCTCGTCCTGTGCGGGAACACGAAGGGATTTGCGCGCAAGGACCTGCTGATCGCGCTCCAACGAGGTGACCGTGGTTGAACTGGCGATTGGCCTCGGTATCGCGCTGAACCTCGTCTGCACCGAGCTCTTCGGCCTCGCGTCCGGCGGCCTGGTGGTGCCCGGCTACCTCGCGCTCTACATCAACGAGCCGGCGCGTGTGCTGGCCACGCTCTCAGTCAGCGCCGCAACCTTCGCCGTCGTGCGCTACGGCCTCATGCGAGTCGTCATCCTGTACGGACGGCGCCGGTTCGGCGTCACCATCCTGACGGGCTTCGTGCTGCATGGTGTCTATGGCTGGGTGCTGGCGAGCGCGCCGGCTGTGCCCGCCGACCTGCGGATCATCGGCTACATCGTGCCCGGGCTGCTCGCAAACGCGGCCCTCACCCAGGGGCTGTGGGCCACAATCGGCATGACGCTCTCGATGGCCGTCGTCGTCCGCCTGCTGCTCGTGGCCGCCGGCGGGCTCGTCGGATAGGGCGATCGCATGTCGAGCCGCGGACGCGTCATCAGGCTCCCCAACTGGATCGCCCCGACGCTCGGGATCGTGCTGACGGCCGGCCTGGCCGCGACCGGCGCCGGATTCGTCGCCCTCCCGTCCTGGCTCTTGCCACTGCGCATACACAACACCGCCGATGTGGCCAGGGCGGCGGACCGCGCCGAGGCTGTGTGGCGACGCGCGGCAGGCGAAATCATCAGCGAGAAGATCGCGGCGGGCGTCGCCGGCGTGTCGCGCGCGCCGCGGTACGAAGGCCTGCTCGGCGAGGAGCTGACGCCGCTGGTCACCACGCTCGGACATCTCGAGGCGAAGCAGTTGACGGTCACGCCGGCCTGGGCCCGGATCATTACGCAGCAGCTCGCTGGCGCGGGCATCGGGGCCGGGGATGTCGTCGCGGCATCGTTCTCCGGATCGTTTCCCGGGCTCAACCTCGCCGTGGCGGCCGCGTGTGAGGCACTGGAGATCCGTCTAATCGCGGTGTCGTCGGTGACGGCGTCGTCGTGGGGCGCCACCGAGCCGGGCTTCACGTGGCCCGAGATGGAATCCCGGCTCGTGCACCGCCGGATCCTCCGGCCCGTCAGCATTGCCATCTCGGCAGGCGGCGACACCGACCGCGCCCTCGATCTCGATGATGAGGGCCGCCGGATGGCCAGGGACATCGCGGTGCGCGCGGCCCGGGACCTGCAGGCCGTGCTGCTGGAACCGGCGACGTTTCACGACGCGGTGACCGAGCGGCTCTCGCTCTTCGACCGCCGGCGGAACGGGCGGCGGCTCGCGGCCTACATCAACGTGGGGGGCACGGAGGCGAGCCTTGGCCACTCGACGGCCATCCTCCGCATGACGAACGGGTGGATCCCGCCCGTGCCGTTCGATTCATCCGCGGAACGCGGAGTGGTGGCCCACATGGCGGAGCGGGGCGTGCGCGTGCTCCACCTGCTGAACGTGCGCGACCTGGCGATGCGATGGGGTGTGCTGTGATCGCCCTCAGCGGCTGGCGTAGGATTCGTCAAGCACCAGTTCCACCTGCAGCCACCATCGCGGCTGATAGCGAATCAGCACCGGCACGCCGGACATCGGACCATCGCCGGCGTACGCCAGTTCGAAGCGGTACCGCTCGCCCGTGACGCGTGCCCGCGCCTCGAAGGTGGCGTGCACGGGCGCGATCACGTGGGCCGGCGCACCGCTGGCGTCGGGCGGGTCGGGATCGACGCCCGTCAGCGTCAGGTCGAGCAGGTTGCGCCCATAGACGTAGGACACCGTGCGCCCCTTCGTCCGCCGGAGGGCATCGGTTCCGTTCCTGCGTGCAGCAATCGTCCCCCCCATCAGTTCGGCGACGGCCGAGAGGAAGCCGGGGCGCACGCCTGCCGGAAGCGCGGCGTCCCTGGGCGTCACCCCCGCCAGGCGGTCGTGGACCTGGCGGACGAGTGTGTCCACGTCGTGGATGGTGAGATCGCGCTCGGTCTCAATCGTGCCGGTCGTCGCGCACGCCCGGGTTCCGGTGATGAGAGCGTCGATGGCCTTGAACCGGCCTCGGGGCTGGCCTTCCCCCATCGATCGGTTCACGTCCTTGAGGGTCACCTCTTCGGACGTGGTCATCGCGCCGAAGACCCGTGTGCCGGCAGGCCGCGCGTCTTCCGTGATGTAGCCCCAGCGATTGATCGCGCGAGGCGCCCGAGCCGGGTCAGTGCCGATGAGCAGCTCGTAAGCCGTGGATCCGTCGCCGCCGCGCCAGACGATCCGGCCGGTGCCGACGTTGTCGCGGCCGATCCAGAACAGCAGCGGCCGGATGCGGCCCGCCATGCGGTATCCGTGCACCTGCAGGACGGGCAGGTCCTTGGCGGGCGTCGACGACGTGGCGAGGTGCGCGGCGCCGCCGCACGGGTCCTGGGGCGCCGTGGCCAGCATCGTCGTGGTCATCACCGTGGCCACGATCAGGACGCCAGCCAGCGAGCGGTGAACCGTGAGCCGTGTGGTCATGGGCCGCTTATCTCCTAATCTATTAGTATTTCACGCCACCACGAACGTGCGTTCGTGGTGGCTACTCTGTTCGTGAAACGGAATCGGTCAGGCGGCCGGCTCGGCTACCTCGGCGTCGGGCACCTGGAGCCCCGGCATCGGCGCGGCCGAGAACAGCCGCTGAAGCGGGGCCGCAAGCCACCGGGACCACTTTACCGACCGGGCGTGGCGACCGCTGTCGGTGGTGATGCCGGTGTTCGCGTACATTTGCCGGTACAGCTTGGACACCATCATGAACGCCAGCCGCGACTTGAGCGACTTGACGCACTTGGACCGGCGCCAGATCGACGGCAGGCTGTAGAACTGGTCCCACGTGCGCTGTGTATTCGCCCGGATCTCGTCCGGCGACATCACCGGGTGGTGCGTGTAGATCTGCGGACGCTTGTTCCGCGGAATAAGCCAGTGACGGCTGTACGGAATGCCGTCCACGTGCTTGCCGGCGGCCTCGTCGCTCTTCGCCCACTTCTCAAAATCCACCGTGCCGGGGAACGGCGTCAGCATGACGAACTGGGCGAAGGTGATGTCCGCCTTGTCGGCGAGCGCGGCCGTCGCCGGGAACGTCTCGGGACGGTCGCTCGGCAGGCCGAAGATGAAGGACCCGAGCACGTGGATGTCGTGCGCGCGGAACGTCCGCAGGCGCGCCACCAGGGCGTCACCCGTCGCGTTGAAGCCCTTGTAGACGTCCTTCAGCCCGGCCGGCGTGATGGCCTCGACGCCCACGAGGGCGCCCTTGATGCGCGCCTCGCGCATCGCGTCCATGAACTCGTGGTCCTCGGACGCTTCCATCGTGATCTGCGTGAAGAACACCATGTCGCTCGGGAGCTTCGCGAGACGGCGCATCAGCTCCAGGCGCTCCTCGCGCATCTGCTCGAGTTCCAGCAGCCGCGTGCGGTCCGCGCGGCGCGCGGCCTGCGCCAGGTCGCCCCGGGTCACGGGGTAGAAATTATCGTCGGCGAGGGCGATGAACCTGAATCCCAGCCGCCGGAGCTCGACCACTTCCTCGACGACGGCGTCGGCGGCGCGCTGACGCGGCGCCTGTCCGTCCGTCCGCCAGACTGAACAGAACGAGCAGTGCTTCGGGCAGCCGCGCACGGTCTGCACCGAGGCCCACATGTACTTCTCGCGCCTGATGAGATCCCAGCGCGCCTTGATCATCATCTCGCCCGGCACCCGCCCGGCCTCGTACACGGCCTGCGGCGTGCCCTTCACGCAGTCGGCGATCACCTGCGCCCAGACGACGTCGCCGTCGCCCTTGACGACGGCGTGCGCCCCGCCC